>JALYLU010000360.1 GCA_030774075.1 Actinomycetota bacterium
GCGACGCCCTGCGCGAGCGCGTCGCGCGCCGCGTCGTCGGGCGTGCGGGTCGCGCACCAGGCCGCGCGCGCCTCGGGCGTCATCGGGTCGGAAGCCCGACCGATCGCGACCCACGCATCGACCCCGGCGCAGGCGTACACCCCGCCCGCGCCCCGTCGCCCGAGCAGCGTTCCGTCGATTGCGTACCGGATCACCTGTTCGGCGGTCACCGCGGTCGCGACCTCGACGAGCGGGACCTCGACGAGCTGGCCCACTCCGGTGCGAGCCCGCTGCTCCAACGCGGCGACGACGGCGAGCGCGGCGTGGGCACCGACCATCGGGTCGACGGGACCCCCGGGGATGATCGGAGGGCCGTCCTCGTAGCCGGTTACCCACGCCATGCCGGTGAGCTGTTCCATCGTCTGGGCGAAACCGCCGCGGGCGCGCCACGGACCGTCGAGACCGAAGGCCGGCATGCGCAGCATGATCGCGTTGGGGTTCAGCGCGTGCACGGTCTCCCAGTCGAGACCGAAGCGCTCGAGAACCTGCGGCGTGAAGTTCTCCGCGACGATGTCACTGCGCGCCGCGAGGCGCTTCGCGATCGCGAGACCGTCGGGATGGCCGAGATCGAGCGTGATTCCGCGCTTGGCGAGATTGCACGCGTGGAACAGTGCGGACTTCTCGTAGAAGCGCGGGTCGTCCTGCGGCCGAACTGCGGCACTGAACCGGATTCCGTCGGGCCGTTGCACCGCTTCGACCTTGACGACGTCGGCGCCCATCGACGACAACCACGCCGTGGCGAACGGACCCGCCCAGAACGCGGTGAAGTCGAGCACCCGGATGCCGGCCAGCGGCCGATCGCCCGGTGCCGATCGGGCCGACGACGGCGCCGGGCGCGGGCGCGGTCGCCATCGCCCGGAGGCCACGCCGGGAGCGACGAGCTCTCGATCGGCCACGCCGTGGAGACGGAACGGCGCGCGCGGCCGGATCCACGGTTCTCCCGGTTGGCGCACGAACACGCCGCGCGCCGCGAGCTGCTCGTTGCGCGGGAGCTCCGCGCCGTTGCCGACGATCGCGGCGGGAACGCGCGCTTCGACGCACGCGGCGACGACCTCGTCGGCCGTGTGTTGTCCCGTATACGCGTGGATCGCGCCGTTCACCTCTTCGGCCCGACGGAAACGCCCGATCATCGTGCCGAGCTCGTCGTCGTCGGCGAGGTCGGGACGGCCGACGACACGCGCCAGCGCCTGCCACTGTTGCGCGGTCACCGTCGTGATCCCCACGAAACGACCGTCGCCCGCGGGCTCGTTGCCGGGGATCATCACCCAGCGAAACGATTGCCGGCGTCCGCCGGGAAACCGCGCCATGAGGGTCGGTGTCGTGACGTAGGTCAACTGGATCGCTTCGAGCAGCGACGCGTCGACCGTCTCCGCGACGCCGGTGCGCGACGCCCGCCACCACGCCGTCACCGCGCCCAGCGCACCGAAGGCACCGACGATGTACTCCCCCAGTCGGCCACCGACCGTCAACGGCGGCAGGTGCCCGTGGCCATGCGCGGAGAGGCTGCCACTGCGCGCCTGGAGCACCTCCTCCGGTAAGTCGAGGCCGTCGTCGGGCCCGCCGTGGCCGCGCGCGGTGATCGAGACGGTGACGAGCGGCCCCGGACGCGGCGCCGGCGCCCACTCCGACTCACCTACGACGACGATGTCGGCCGCGGCGACCCAGGGATCGAGATGGTCGGCGCACCGCTGCGACGTGCGCAGGTACGCGAACAACGCGTCGCCGTTGATCGGCGCGCCGAACACGACGTCCGCGCCGAGATCGGTCAGCAGCTTGGTGCAGTACGCGCCGGCGATGCCGTTCGTGCAGTCGACGACGCGCAACCCGTCGTAGATCACGTGCGCGCGAACATCGGGACGACCACCGACTTGCCGGGGACCGTCGTGAACTCGAGCGGCCGGAACGAGACTGCGACCGGCGCGTCGGCGACGAGCTCCTCGGGAGCGGTGCCAAAGACGTAAGTGCACAGCCGTACGGCCGGATCCTCGGCGAGCGCGACCAGCGCGGTCACGAACGGGACACGATCCTCGAACGCCGGGAGGAAGGCGCGGCGGACAACGGCCCACGAGAACAGCGTGCCGCGACCCGACACGGCGGTCCACGCGAGAGAACCTCCGTCGCGCGGACACGCGTCCTGCGGGTACCACACGTAATCACCGCACGTGTCGCAGCGCGTGATCAAGAGCTCGCCCCGCGCCGCGCCGGCGAAGAACGGCGCCGTCAGTGGATCGTCGACATCGGGGAGCGGGAAGTCGTCGCGCGTGATCGCCACGGCCGTCGATCACCGATCCTTCGTGAGCACGAGCGTGCTGGCCATGTGTCCCGTATAGCCGCCGTAAACGGCGACCTCGCAGCCGGGCACCTGCGCGGCCGCGTCACCACGGAGCTGCTTCACGCATTCGACGACGTGCGCAATGCCCAGGACGTACGCGTGCGACAGGAGGCCGCCGTGCGTGTTGAACGGCAGCTTCCCCGAGTCGTGGAACAACGTGTCGCCCTCGACGAAGCGACCCGCTTCACCCTTCGCGCAGAACCCCATGTCCTCGATCTGCATCAGGCTGACCACGGTGAACGGGTCGTACACCGTGAGCACGTCGACGTCGACGGGTGAGAGCCCGGCCATCGCGAACGCGCCCGGCGCGGAGAACACCTGAGGCGTGCTCGTGAACGCCCGCTGCTGCGCCCAATGCGTACCGCTCGCCGAGTAGCCCTCCCCCACACCCCCGACGACCGCGGGTACGTGGGGCAGATCGCGCGCCCGCTCCAGGCCCGTCGTGACATAGGCCGCGCCGCCGTCGGAGATCAGGCACGAATCGAGCAGTCGCAGCGGGTCGGCCAGGTACGGGGCCGCGAGATAGTCGTCGATCGTCATCGGCCGGTCGTGCATCACCGCGCCGGGATGCAGGTTGGCGTGGCGCCGGCAGGCGACCGCGATCGCGCCGAACTGCGAAGGAAGCGTCCCGAACTCGATCATGTGGCGGCGCATGATCGACGCGAAGTACACCGGCTGGGGGAACCAGCCGAACGGCACTTCGAGGTTCTGCTTCAACGACTGGGCCGCGTGCACCTCGCCCGGACCGCCCGTCATCGCCGCGCGTTGCGTCGCCCACGCCACCGGGAAGACGTTCAGCACGTGACGGGCCCTGCCCGTCCGTATTGCCTGCGCCGCGAGGTACGGCGCGGTCGCGGCCCACGCCATGCCCCCGCCCCACGGCGAGCTCCACAGCGCGTGCGACGTGCCGAAATGCTCGTGGAAGGCGTCGACGTCGAAGTCGGCGAACGCGCCCGACCAGGTGATCCCGTCGATGTCGGCGGGACTCAGCCCCGCGTCGGCGATCGCCCGCTCCGCGGCCTCGGCGCCGATCTCCCGGGCAGTGCGCCCGGATGCCTTCGTGTACGCGGTCTCGCCGATGCCCGCGATGGCCACCTCCGCGCGAACCGTGTCGAGCTCGGTCGCGTGACCCCAGTCGGCGCGGTCGTCGGGCGTTCGGTCGGACACGCTCGCGGAACGTATCAGCCGCCCGAGAGTGCCGGCACGGCCATGCGCGCGAGAACGTGAGCGTACCGATCTGACCCGTCGAGGGGCGCCGGGCTACCTTCGTCTCCCGTTCGAAGGAGGCGCGCATGACCATGCCGACGGATATCGGCGTGACCGATCTGATGATCGCTCCGCCCTTTCGCGCCGGCGCGCGGACGTATCAATTCCTGCGAGCCAACCTGCGAGACCGCGAGTCGCTCGACGAATTCGAGTTTCCGGCTCAATACATGTTCAAGGACGTCCCCCACCCGGAAGCGGGCGACGATCCGGTGCGGTTCCTGCTCGAGCAAATGGACCGCTTCGGCATCGAGAAGGGAATGCTCGGTGTCTCGTTCGCCGAGGACCGCAGCGCCGACTCCCTGCGGGCCGTGCGCGAGTATCCCGATCGGTTCTTCGGGAGTCTGGAGGTCGACCCGAACCGCGGCATGGACGCGGTGCGCGATCTGCAGCGCGCGGTCGAGGAGCTCGGCGTCAAGGCGGCGACCGCGTTTCCCGCCGGCCTCAACCCTCAGGTCCCGATCAACGACGCGAAGTTCTATCCGATCTACGCCAAGTGCATCGAGCTCGACATCCCCATCTGCGTCTGCGCAGGTGTCCCCGGACCACGCGTGCCGTTTGCCCCGCAGTACGTCGGCCTCATCGACGAGGTGTGCTGGTACTTCCCCGAGCTGAGGTTCGTGACCCGTCACGGCTGTGAGCCGTGGGCCGACCTCGCGGTGAAGCTGTTGTTGAAGTGGCCGAACCTCTACTACTCCACGTCTGCGTTCGCGCCGCGGTACTACCCCGAGGCCGTCATCAAGTTCGCGAACACGCGCGGGGCCGACAAGGTGATGTACGCGGGCTACTACCCGATGGGCCTGTCGCTCGACCGAATCTTCAAGGAGCTACCCGAAGTGCCGTTCCGCGACCACGTGTGGCCCAAGTTCCTGCGCGAGAACGCCGATCGCGTCTTCAAGCTCTCGTGAACTCGTTCGAGGCTGCGCGGGCCGGCGGGGTGGTCGATACCGCGGTCGGCTTCCCGAAGTCGCGCGAGGACATGTTCGAGTTCTACGAGTTCATCCGCAAAGGGAGCCACGACTCGGCGACCAAAGAGGGCGCGCTCGAGTTCCCGGCGGGCTACATGTTCAAGAACGTGCCGAAATGGGAGTCGGACGACATGGGCGACCCCGTCGAGATGCTCTTCCTGGAGCACCAACGACACGGCATCACGCAGGCGATCGTCGGCGTCGAGGACGAGATCGGGCGACGCGCGGTACGCGACGTCCCCGACCACTTCTTCCCGAGCATCGGCATCGACCCGAACGAGGGCATGGACGCGGTTCGCAAGATCGACCGCTACGCGAACGAGTTCGATTTGAGGGCCGTGGGCGCGTTTCCCGCCGGGCTCTACCCACAGGTCGCGCTCAACGACAAGATGTTCTACCCGATCTACGCGAAGTGCATCGAGGTCGACGTGGCGTTCTGTTCGACCGCGGGCGTCCCCGGACCTCGGCTGCAGTTCGCGCCGCAGGAAGTCGCGCTCATCGACGAGGTGTGCTGGTTCTTCCCCGAGCTGAGGTTCGTCACGCGCCACGGCTGCGAGCCGTGGACCGCGCTGGCCGTGAAGCTGCTCCTCAAATGGCCGAACCTGCACTACTCGACGACGGCGTTCGCGCCGAAGTACTACCCGAAGGACATCATCGACTTCGCGAACACGCGCGGCGCCGACAAGGTGATCTTCTCGGGCTACTTCCCGGCCGGCCTCACATACGAGCGCATCTTCCACGAGATGCCCGCGGTCCCGTTTCGCGATCACGTGTGGCCCAAGTTCCTGCGCGAGAACGCGCAACGAGTGTTCAAGCTTCCGCACAAGAAGGTGCCTGGGTGAGCGCCCAAGCGTTCGAGAAGGCGCGGGCGGAGGTCGGGGTCATCGACACGATGATCGGATTCCCGGCGCCCCGCGAGGAACAGGCGAAGCACTACGACTTCATCCGCAAGCAGACGCACGATGCCGACAGCCAGGAGTGGGAGTTCCCCGCGCAATACATGTTCAAAGG
>JALYLU010000361.1:0-2747 GCA_030774075.1 Actinomycetota bacterium
ATTCGGATCGTCGCCCCCCGACAGGATCGCGCTCGCGAGATCGTCGAGCGCGTCGAGCGCACGAGGTGTGTCGAGATCGTCGTCGATCGCGTCGCGCACGCTTTGCGCGAACAGGCGCGGGTCTGGACCGGAAGAGCGCGCGGCCGCGGCGAGCAGGCGCCGCAACAGTGCGGTCCCCTCTTCGAGGTCGGTCTGATACCACTCGAAACCGTGCCGGTAGCGGTGCCGCATGAGCGCGAGCCGGATGGCGCGCGGATCGGCGCTCTTCAACAGCTCGTCGACGAACACGAGATTGCCGAGCGACTTGGACATCTTCTCGCCCTCGTAGTCGACCATCGCCGAGTGCAGCCAGTGCGTGACGAAGGGCTTTCCGGTGAGGCTCTCGCTCTGCGCGATCTCGCATTCGTGATGCGGGAAGATGAGGTCGGTTCCGCCGCCGTGCAGGTCGGTCGTCGGTCCGTGCTCGTGCATCGCCATGGCCGAGCACTCGATGTGCCAGCCGGGACGCCCGACGCCGAACGGCGCGCGCCACGAGGGCTCGTCGGCAAGAGACGGCTGCCACAGCACGAAGTCGAGCGGTCGGCGGCGGTGCGGATCGTCGGGATTACCGCCGCGCTTTCGCGCCAGGCGCACCATCTGCTCCTCGGAACAATGCGAAAGCTCGCCGAAGCGCGGAAATGTCGAGACGTCGAAGTACACAGTGCCGTGGGCCAGGTACGCATTATCGGATTCGATCAGCTGGCCGACGAGCTCGATGATCAGGTCGATCGACTCGGTCGCGCGCGGCTCGACGGTCGGCGCGCGCAGCTCGAGCGCGTCCATGTCACTGTGGAAGCGCGCCGTCTCCGCCGCCGCGAGCTCGAGATAGGGAATCCCGAGCTCGCGCGCTTTGGGGAGGATCGAGTCGTCGACGTCGGTGATGTTGCGCACGTAGCGGACCTCGTGCCCGAGCTCTTCGAGGCGGCGGATCAGCAGGTCGTAGGTGAGGTACGTCGCCGCGTGCCCGAGGTGGGTCGAGTCGTAGGGGGTGATCCCGCACACGTACATGCGCACCGTGGGCGGCGGCTCGAACGGCACGACCGCGCGCCGGGCGGTGTCGTAAAGTCGCATGCTCACGAGCGAACCCTACTGCTCGAGCGGGTTCACTCAGACGCTCGTGAGCCGCAGGCTCGCGCGCATCTTGTGCCGCACGTTGACGGTCAGCAATACCGCCGCGAAGGTCTCCATGCCCACGGCGTTGCGAAGCGAGCCACCATCGAGCGGGCGAAGCCTGGGAATGCTCCTCGTGATCTCCATGACCGTCGTCTTCGCGTCGTCGTCGTCGCCGAGGACGACGACGTCGCTCACCATCTCGTGATCGAGCTCGGCGAACTCCGCCGCGGGCACGAGATGGAAAGCGGTGCAGACGCGCGAGCGCCAGAGCAGCGCCTGGATCTCGGCGGCGACCGAACCGTGCGGCGGCAGCACCGCGTTGAACTCGTTTCCGTGCTTCACGAGGTTGTTCGCCATCGATACGACGATCTTGCCCGGGAGCCGGTCGGCGTGCTCCTGGACCGTCGGTATCGCGGACTCGGCGTGGACCGCGAGGATCGCGACGGGTGCGTCGCAGGCCCATGCGTTGTCGCAGGCGATCAGGCGACCTGCGACGCGATCACCCCACTCCTTTTCGAGCTCGTCGACCGCGACGCGCGCCTTGTCGATTGCCCGCGAACCGAACAGCACCTCGTGCCCCACGCTCGCAAGTCGCGCCGCGAGACCGCTGCCCGCGGGCCCGGTCGCCCCCAAGATTCCGATGCGCATCCGGAGAGACTACTTGCCGTTACACGCGGACGACCCGTGCTCAGCCAGGGTTCAACGTCTATTGGTCGCTCGCGCTGCGCCTCCCATCCGGTTCGCTTCGCTGTCGCTCAACGCCTATTGGTCGCTCGCGCTGCGCCTCCCATCCGGTCGGCTTCGCTGTCGCTCAACGCCTATTGGTCGCTCGCGCTGCGCCTCCCATCCGGTCGGCTTCGCTGTCGCTCAACCGATGCAATCGGCGCCGAAGAGGATGCGCAATTCGGCGAACAGACCGTTGCGGGCGTCGCAGCGGAACTCGTCACCAAGGCGTAGGTCGGTTTCCTTGTCGGGCCCGATGAGCGTGAGAAGCACCGGACTGACGCCCGGATTCGCGGAAAGGATCGCACGCAGTCGTTGCACACGGTCGTCGGTCAACGCCCCCGCCTTGATCCGCAGTCTCACTGGACGACCGTCGGCATGCACCTCGGGACGTGTGATGTCCATCGCCATGAGTTTCGGCGTGTCGTCGCGTCCGTCGACGCGCCCGCGCACGGTCACGATCGCATCGGGCGCGAGCAACTCACCGTGCGTCAGCATCGTCTTGGGGAAGACCATGACCTCGATCGCGGCCGCGAGATCTTCGAGCACGAACGTCGCCATGAGGTCGCCGCGTTTCGTGTACTTGCGTTGGAACGCGGTGACGACACCTGCGACCGTGCGCATCGCGCCGTCGTCGAGATCGCTCAGGTCGGCGATCGAACACTCGACCAGGCGCCGCAGCGCGTGCTCGACACCCATCAGCGGGTGATCGCTCACGTAGAGACCGAGCATGTCCTTCTCGGCGCGCAGGCGCTCGGCCTTGTCGAACTCGACGTCGGGTACCGCGAGTCGATCGTCGAAGACGGGTAATTCATCGGCCGCGCCGCCCGTTTCGAAAAGGCTCATCGTCCCGGCGTCGCGCTCGCGACGCC
>JALYLU010000361.1:2757-5601 GCA_030774075.1 Actinomycetota bacterium
GCGCGGCATCGATGATCGCCTCGAACACGTTCAGCAGACCCTTGCGCGGATGATCGAGCGAGTCGAACGCGCCGCCGTTGACCAGCGACTCGATCGTGCGCTTGTTGAGCACGCCCGGGTCGACCCGATCGCAGAAGTCGTGGAAGTCGGTGAACGGACCCCGCGCGGCCCGTTCCTCGATCAACTGGCCCGACACACCCTCGCCGACGTTGCGCACCGCAGACAGACCGAACCTGATCGCGTGCCCTTCGCAGGAGAAGTCGCTGAACGATGCGTTGACGTCGGGCACGAGCACGGGGATCTCGAGCTGGCGGCACTCGCCGAGGTAGACGGCGGCCTTGTCGAGGTTCGTCTTGACGCTCGTCAGCAGCGCCGCGAGATACGGGACCGGGTGGTTCGCCTTGAGCCACGCGGTCTGGTACGTGATGAGGCCGTACCCGACGCTGTGCGACTTGTTGAAGGAGTAGTCGGCGAAGGGCTCGATCTTCTCGAAGTAGTCGTTCGCAAACTTCTCGGAGTGGCCGTTGGCGACACAGCCGTCGACGAACTTGGAGCGCTCCTTCACGATGAGCTCGCGGATCTTCTTGCCGGTCGCTTTGCGGAGGTTGTCGGCCTCCTCGAGCGAATAACCCGCGAGCTTCTGGGACACGCGCATCAGCTGCTCTTGATAGATCATCAGCCCGAAGGTCGGGCCGAGGATCTCTTCGAGATCGGGGTGGTCGAACGTCACCGGTTTGCGGCCGTTCTTGCGCTCCGCGTACTCCGTATGCCAGTTCTGCGCCATCGGGCCGGGGCGATAGAGCGCGATCACGGCCGAGACGTCCTCGAACGTCGTCGGCGCGAGCGAGCGCAGCAGCGAGCGCAGCGGTCCGCCTTCGAGCTGGAACACCCCGATCGTGTCGGCCCGGCGCAGGAGGTCGAAGGTCTTCGGGTCGTCGAGTGGGATCGCGTCGATGTCGGGGCGGGTTCCGGTGGTGCGTTCGATGAGGTCGAGCGCGATCTCGATGACGTCGAGGTTGCGCAGGCCGAGGAAGTCCATCTTCAACAGGCCGAGGTCCTCGACGCCGTGCATCTCGTACTGCGTCACCATCGGCGCTTCTTCGAGCGGGGTTCCCGGCTCGGGCTTGCGCTGGATCGGCAGGTACTCGGTGAGCGGCTCGCGCGTGATGACGACCGCGGCGGCGTGGATGCCGTCCTGGCGGCGCAACCCCTCGAGACCGCTCGCCACGTCGATCACACGCTTGGCGTCCGGATCCACGTCGTACAGCTGGCGGAGGTCGCCCGCCATTTTGTAGCCGTCCGCGAAGCGATCCTTCGGCGTCAAGCACGCGTGCAGCGGCGTGTCGCGCCCCATGATGAGCGGCGGCATCAGTTTCGCGATCTTGTCGCCGACGGCATACGGATACCCGAGCACCCGCGCCGCGTCTCGCACCGCGGCCCGCGCCTTGATGGTCGAGAACGTGATGATCTGCGCGACGTGATCGTGCCCGTACCGCTGCGCCGCATACCGGATCATCTCGCCGCGGTAGCGGGAGTCGAAATCCATGTCGATGTCGGGCATCTGCTTGCGCCCGGGATTGAGGAAACGCTCGAACAGGAGGTCGTTCTTGATGGGATCGATGTCGACGATGCGCAGGCAGTACGCGACGCACGATCCCGCAGCACTCCCCCGGCCGGGCCCGACCCGGATGCCCCGCGACTTGGCGTAGCGCACGAGGTCCCAGACGACGAGGAAGTACGCGGGGAAGCCCATCGACTTGATGACGTCGAGCTCGTACTCGATCCGCTCGATCACGTGCAGCGCGGGACTCGGGCCGTAGCGATCCTTCGCGCCCTGCATCGTGAGCTCGTGCAGGTACGAGTTCTCGTCGTAGCCATCCGGGACGGGGAACGCGGGCAAGACGGCCTGGCCGAACTCCAGCTCCACGTCGGCGCGCTCCGCGATCAACAGCGTGTTGTCGCAGGCGTCGGGCGCTTCTGCGAACAGCGCCCGCATCTCGGCCGCGCTCTTGATGTAGAAGTCGTTGCCGTCGAACTTCAAGCGCTTCGGATCGCTCTGCAGCGCTCCGGTCTGCACGCAGAGCAGCGCGTCGTGGGCCTCGGCATCCTCTTTGCGCGTGTAGTGGCTGTCGTTCGTGGCGAGCAGTGGGGCACGCAGCTTGCGCGCGATCTCGAGCAACGGACGGATCACTCGGGCATCGTCGTCGATGCCGTGGTCCTGCAACTCGACGAAGAAGTGGTCGCGGCCGAAGATGCTCTGGAACCGCGCCGCGGCCTCCAGCGCGGCCTCGTGCTCGTCGTTCAGGATCAGCTGCGACACCAGGCCGCCGAGACAGCCCGTCGTCGCGCTGATGCCCTCGTGATGACGCTCGAGCAGCTCCCAGTCGCTGCGAGGTTTGTAGTAGTAGCCGTCGAGGTACGCGGCGCTCGTCACCTTGATGAGGTTGCGGTAGCCCTCGTTCGTCTCGGCGAGCATCGTGAGGTGGAAGATCTCGTGCTCGGAACGCTTCGGGCGATCGAAGCGCGAGGTGTTGGTGAAGTAGCCCTCCATGCCGAGCACCGGCTTGATGCCCGCGTCGCGCGCCGCTTCGTAGAGCGGGAGGACGCCGTACATGTTGCCGTGATCGGTGATGCCGACCGCCGGCTGACCGTCGGCCGCCGCCGCGGCCACCACGTCGTCCACCCGGGCGGCACCGTCGAGCATCGAGTACTCGGTGTGCACGTGCAGGTGGACGAACGAATCGCCGGCCTTCGTCGTCGCGCCCGCCATGCTGCCCGGCCTCCCGTTCGTGCGCGCCTGCTCAGCGCATCGTGCACTGGTGCGCATCGTGCAGTGATGCCACG
>JALYLU010000362.1 GCA_030774075.1 Actinomycetota bacterium
CGCCGGTGCCCTCGGTCGCGGGTTGGCGGCTGGCCGGACTGCCGCGCGGGCTTGAGCCCGGTCAGGCGCGCCGGTTGCTGCGGAGTTGCGATCGGCGCACGACGGTCGGGCGGCGCGACTTCGCGATCCTGACGCTGCTGTTGCGGCTTGGTCTGCGCCGCGGCGAGGTGGCGCGGCTGCAGCTCGGTGACGTCGACAGCGCGATCGAGGCACTCGAGGGTGCGTACGCGGCCGCTACCGACGACGGTCCGCGGCTCGGAATCGGGTGCCGGCTCGCGCTCGCCTATGCCGTTGCCCACCGCTGCGACGACGCCCGCCGCGTCCTGGAGGAGATGAACGAGCGCAGCGGCGGAACGTATTCCGACCGGATGATCGCGCTGTGGGCCGAGAGCCTCGTGCACGTGCAGACCGGGAGCGGCGACGGGCGGGGCAGCGTCGACGCCGCGCACGCGATCGCAACCGCCACCGACGCACGGTTGGAGCACGCGATCGCCGCGCTCGCGCGCGCGTGCGTGCTGGAGGTCCTCGGCGACGAGGAGGCGAGCGAGGCGCGCGACGACGCCGAGCGCCAGTTGTCGTCGCTGCACATCGCGGGTACGGGTTGGCGCCGCGTGTTCGAGCTCGCGCTCGAAGGGGTTCCGGCCCGTACCTGAGCGCGTGCGTTTCGGTCAGCCTGCGTTCGGTCAGCTCGCGGGCTCGAGCAACACGAGCGGGATCTCGCGCGTCGTCTTGACCTGGTAACCGGCGTAGTTCTTGTGATCGGCCACGACGAGCGGCCACAGACGCGCCCGCTCGTCGGACGTCGCGACGCGCGCCTTCATGCGTCGCTTCGGCGCACCTTTGAACGCGACTTCGACATCGGGCGTGTCGCGCAGGTTGAGGAACCAGGCCGGATGATGCTCGTCGCCGCCGCGGGATGCGACGACCACGATGGTCGTGCCTTCCTGGAGCGGCGATGTGAGCATCACGGAACGAGGTTGTCCGGACTTGCGTCCGGTCGTGGTGAGCTCCAGAACGGGCATCTTCGATGCCTCCCAACCGATTCGCCCGCCGCTGATCTTCAGCAGGGCGCGGTGGATTCCATTCATGGTCTTCAAGGTCAGATCGCTTGGCATGAGCCGAACCTAGACCAGGAGCTACGACGGATCGACCGCGCCGGGGGCGAAGGGGGCGGCTCGGAGTTGGTCCAGCACCGCGTCACACGCTCGGCCGTCGGAGAACGTCGGCGCATGTGGCGGGATCTCGCCGGACGTGACCGCGTCTCGCACCACCTCGGCAAAGCGGCGCATCGGCACGAGGTGGCCGTCGGCTTCCCCGTCGTCCGCGAGGTCGATCGTCTCCCTTGAGCCGTCGGCCTGCCGGATGGAGATGCGTGTCTCGCCGACCAGCTCGGCAATTGCGCTGGAGCCGAACACCGTGAAGCGCGGCGTGACGTTCGCCACCGCGGCGAAGCCGCTGTCGATTGCGACGGTCGCGCCGTTCGAGAGGACGAGCGACGCGCTGAAGCCGTCCTCGGCGGTGCAGGTGTGCAGGTCACCCCGGTCGTCGGGACGCTCGCGCACATCCATGCGCAGCAGCGCCTGCACTTCGGTCACCTCCGCGCCGAAGATCGAGCGCAGCGTGTCGACGGCGTGTGAGCCCCACGCGCCGATCCAACCGCCGCCCAGCTCGCGATCGAACAGCCAGCCCCAGCGGCGCACCGGAACCCGGGAGCCGGCGGAGAGGCGTGTCATCTGAACATGCTCGATTCGACCGAGCGCGCGCTCGTCGACCATTTCCCGCAGCAGGGCGCGCGCCGGCGCGTAACGGAATTCGAAGTTGCAAAGCGCGACCACCCCCGCGGCGCGCGCCTCGGCTTCGAGATCCGCCGCTTCGTCGGCGTCGAGCGCGAACTGTTTGTCGCACAACACCGCCTTGCCCTCGCCCAGCGCAAGACGCACGTGCGGGGCGTGCAGGAACGGAGGAGAGTGCACGCTGACCAGATCGACGTCCGGCCGCGTCGCCGCGGCGCGAACCGCGTGTTGGTCGCGAGCCGTTACGACGTCGACGACCTCGCAGTCGTCGGTCTCGGCGAACACTGGCGCGACGACCCGCCGCCCGAACCCGCCACCGATGACTGCGACCCTCATGTTTCGAGGAGCGTCGACGAATCCGCGTCGAGATACAGCGTCGCGTTCGACTGCCGCCGCAGGATCGACGCCGGGCACGCGGTCGTGATGGATCCGTACAGCGCCTCGTGCACGGGCTTCGCCTTGCGCGCTTCGGGCGCGATCACGAGCACCCGACCGGCCCGGAGCAGGGCCGGGATAGTGACGGTGATCGCGTGGGTGGGCACGTCGCCGATCGCCGCGAAGTGGCCCTCCGCGACCTGCTGGCGGCGCGAAGCCGGTTCGAGCGCGACGATCTTGACGTCGCGCGGGTCGTCGAAGTCTGCGACGGGCGGGTCGTTGAACGCGAGGTGTCCGTTCTCGCCTATCCCCGCACAACACAAGTCGAGTGGATGGGCCCGCAACAGTGCCGCGTATCGGGCCGCTTCGTGCTCGGGATCGGACGCGTCACCCGACAGGTAGTGGAACTCCTTCACCGACAACCGGGCTGCGACCCGCTCTCGCATGTAGCGCTGGAAGCTCGCGCGGTGCGACGGCGGGAGCCCGACGTACTCGTCCATGTGGAACGCGCGCACGCACTCCCATGCGAGATCGGGTATCTCGACCAGCTCCGCGAGGAACACGAGTTGCGAGTTTCCGGTGGCGAGCATCACGTTCGCCTCGCCCCGCGCGTCGATCGCGGCCCTGAGCACGGAGGCCGCCTCCGCGGCCGCGTGACGCGCCATCTGCTCGACTTCGCGCTCGACGTGCACGTTCAGCGCGTCAATTCGCAGCTCACTGCTCACGCGAATTGGGGCAGCCACGGCGCGGTGGCAGCAAGCATCTCGGCGGTCATCTGCTCGACGTGGTCGAAGTCGATCCGCCCCGCGAGTGGGTCGAGCAGCATCGCCTCGACGACCTTGGCGCGATCGCCCGCGAGTGCGGCCGCGACGGTCGCCTCCTGGGCAGCCGAGATCCGGCGCACCCATTCGGCGAGCACGGCGGGCAACCGGGTCTGGTCGCGCGGATGCAGGCCGTGGCCGTCAGCGACGCACATCGCCTCGACGACGACGTCCGGAGGCAGGTCGGGGGCCTGGCCGGAGTTGGGCAGATTCAGCGGGAACGCGTGCGGCCGGTCGCGCAGGAAGGCATCGATCATCGGCGCAACCATCTCGCCCGACGGCATGGTCGAAACTTCGCCCGACGCGCGCATCTTGGCGAGCTCCTTCTTGTACTCGCCCGCGTCCCCCTCTCGATCGGCGATCGTGGTGAGCGCCACGCCCCAACGCTTCCCCCATCCGGACTCCTCGGTGAGAAAGCCGGGGAAGAACTCGACGAGGTGGCGGTCGCCGGCGCCCGGGAGCACGCCGAAACGCTCGAAGAGCGCGAACTTGACCTTGTGGTGCTCGAGAATGTCACGTTTCCGGATACCGCCCGCGAAGCTTGCGGCTTCTCCACCCAAACCCCGGGGAAGCGTGACATGCTCGTCGCCGAGACCGTCGGGATCGGCCAACAGCGCTCGGAGCCGATCGAATGCGTCTTCGCCGTTCACCCGCAACGTGGTGAAGATCGGCAAGTGGTTCACGCCCACCAGCTCGAAGTCGAGATCGAGGAAGCCCGCATCGAGGAGCAGCGAGAGCGCGAACTGCGCACCCGCGATCTCGTGACACAAGCCGACCGTCCGGATGCTCGTCTCGTGCGCCACCGCGCGGCACAGCGTCGTCATCGGGTTCGTGATGTTGAGCATCCACGCGTCGGGGCAGAGCTCGCTCATGTCGCGTGCGATGCCGACCAGGACCGGGATATTGCGCAGGGCGCGCATGATGCCGCCGGGACCCACCGAGTCGCCGACGGACTGCTTGATGCCGTGCCGCTCCGGTATCTCGAGGTCGTGGCGCATGCTCGCGAACCCGCCCGTCGAGATCGTGACGACCACGTAGTCGGCACCCGCGAGGGCCGCGCGCTGATCGGTGGTCGTCGACACCGTCATGCCCAGTCCCTTCAGGCCGACGACGTGTCGCACGAAGTCGGCCATCGGCGCGAGTGGCTCGGGGTCGATGTCCTGCAGGACGATCTCGGCTTCGGCGAGCGTCGGCGTGTTCACGAGATCGACGAGCAGCTTGGGGACCCATTGGTAGCTGCCGCCACCGATGATGACGATCTTCGGAGCCACGCCGGCGATCCTAGGCGTCGAAATGCGGGAGCCAGCGGGCTGTTGCCGCGAGCATCTCGTCGGTCATCTCGATGATCTGCTCGTAGGGAGCCTGCGCGGCGATCGGGTCGGCGAGCATCGCCTCCAGCACGAGCTCGCGATCGCCGGCGAATGCAGCCTCGACCGTCCACTCCTGCACCACGTTGATACGCCGCAAGAACTCACCCATGATGCCCGGCACCGTCGTCTTGTCGCGTCCGTGCACGCCCGACCCGTCGGCCACACCCATGATCTCGACGACCGCGCCGACGTCGAGGTTCGTGACGTTGCCCTCGTTCGGCAGATTGACGGGCAACTGCTGCTGCTTGCCTGTGACCATGCCGTCGAGAAGTTGCGCGACGAGCTCGCCGGACGGCATGCGAGTGACGTCCGACGCGTCGCGCATCTCCTCGTAATGGGCGACGTCGTCTTCAGCGTCGCGGCGATGCCCCGGCATCCCGTAGTGATGAACGCGCCATTCGCGGCCATAATCGTTGCGGGCGTGCACGAAGCTCGGCATGAACTCGACCGAGTGATGGTCGCCCGAGCCGACGAGCACGCCGAATCGACGGAACAGCTCGAAGCGCACCCGGTTGTTCTCGATCACGTCGAGCTTCGTCCAATATTCGGCCGGCGACACCTTGACCCACCCTGCACGCTCGGGCGGATCCATCCAGATCGGCTCGGTCGCGGCGCGCTGTGGTTCGCCGAGGAGCGCGTGGAGCCGGACGAACGCGTCGTCCTCGCCCGCGACGCGCAGCGACGTCGCGAGCGGATAGTGGTTGACGCCTCCGAGGATGGGGTCGATTGCAGCCATGCCGCAGTCGAACAACAGACTGAGGATCCACGAGCACCCGACCCACTCGTTGCAGAGGCCGACGGTCTTCACGTTCGTCTCCCGCGTCACCGATCTGCACAACGCCGTGAGCGGGTTGGTGACGTTCACCAGCCACGCGTCGGGGGCAACCGCTTCGACGTCACGCGCGATGTCGAGCAACACCGGGACGCTGCGCAAGGCGCGCATGATCCCGCCCGGCCCGACCGAGTCGCCGACGTGCATGACGACGCCGTGGCGGCCGGGAATCTCGAGGTCGGCGGCCCACGCGTCCATGCCGCCCTCGGCGATCGCGGCGATCACGAAGTCGGCGCCGACGAGCGACTCGCGCTGATCGAGCGTGCTCGTGACCCGGATGTCGCTGCCCTCGCTCGCGATCAGCTTGTCGGCGAGTGCCTGCATGACGCCCAGCCGGCCGGCATCGATGTCCATCAG
>JALYLU010000363.1 GCA_030774075.1 Actinomycetota bacterium
CCACAGCCCCGCACCGGTGCAGCCATTGGGAACGATGTTGAACGTGTTCAGGACAGTGCCGGCCGCGGCATCGAACCGGAAGACTTGCCCTTGCGTCAGCGGGCAGTCTCCCCATGATGCCGTGCCGATATAGACGGCACCGTTGTAGACCACTGGCGAGTCCCACGTCTCGGTGGGTGATTGAGCGTATTGGCGTTTCCAGATCTGGGCGCCGGTCGTGGCGTTGAGGGCGTAGATCGTGTTGTTGCCCCCGACCACATAGACCACCGAGGTCTGAGTCCCGCCGATGGTTTCCGTGGCGACGGTTGCCGTCCCCAATATGCCGTGTGTTCTCCCGCTGCACGCCGGGGGTGTCGGCGTCTGGCCGAGGGTGGCTGACCAGGCGAGAGAGCCATCGCCCGGTCTGGTCGCGCGGAAGATCCCATCCCACGCGCCCCAGTAGACGAGACCGTTGGATGTCACCGGCTGCCCGGAGATGACGGCCCCGCCCGTGCTGGTGGTCCACAGCGAGACCAGGCTGCCGGCCGTGCTCCTTGTAATGGCGGTCTCGGCACCATTGAAGCCCCTGCCCGACGCGCTGAACAGGTACGCAGGCCAGTCGGCATCACAACCGGACAGCAGCGCCATTCCTGCCATTGCCAGAGCTATCAACGGAACTGCGGACCGTCGCCGTGAATGTCCGTTTCCCCGACGGAGTGGTCTGCCCGCACGACGAAGCCCACGCATCCCACGCCCCCCAGACCTGACTGGTCACCCTACGTGGCAGTCTTGTCCCGCGAGACCTCACGGCGCAACCAGATTCGCGTCCCCCGGGAGTTTCGCCGACGTTCTGGGCTAAAACGGCGGGGCGCTCTTGTGCAGTCGAGAGATGAAGGTACGGGATGAAGAAGGGGACGTCCGGAAAGGTCGCGACGAGGATTGACATGCCGCCGGAGGTGCTCTACGACCTCGTGTCGGACGTGCGTCGCATGGGCGAGTGGAGTCCGGAGTGTCGACGCTGCGAATGGATCGACGAATCTACCGGCCCCGCGGTCGGCGCACGCTTCAAGGGCAACAACGCTCATGGACTCGCTCGTTGGTCCACCACAACGAAGGTTGTCGCAGCCGAGCCGGGACGCGAGTTCGCGTTCGTTACCACACATCTTGGCCGCGACATGACCAAGTGGAGCTACCGGTTCGAACCTGCGTCGAATGGCACCACCGTCGTCACCGAATCGTTCGAGATGCTCCGCGACGTGCCTTGGTACTTCAGGATGGGCGATCGCCTCGTCATGAGAATCCAAGACCGACGCGCCGACCTCGAAAAGAACATGGCCGAGACACTGCAACGATTGAAGGTGGCATCCGAGAATCCCGACTCGTCCGCCTGAACCGGCAAGCGAACCGATCCCCCCATTCGGTACTCGACCGACACGCTCCCACGATCTGTTGCGGTGCAGACGATTGACAGGTCGAGGTCCAACGCGCGTGTCGACTAGGAGCGCTTCGGCGCGGGACATGCGATCAGCGATGTAGAAGCGCTTCGAGGTGTGTCGCTACTTCTCGATATCTGGCCACAGGAACGAGGTGCACGCCATCGAACGCGCCGGATTGTTTGATGTCCGATACAAGTTCACACGCGAGATCAACCCCTGCGCGGGGATCTTGCTCAATCGCTGCCAGCCAACTCTCGGGCACCACGAGTTGAGCAATGTCGGCGCTGATCTTTCGGGCCATGGCGACGCTCGGAACGATCATGACGCCCGCGTAGACAGGACCGTTGAACCCGATCGTTGAGCGCCACCGCAATAGGTCATCGAGCGCGAAGCCGACCTGCGCGAAGAGAAAGTCGGCGTCGCGTTTCCACGGTGGCAGCGGGCCTTGTCTAGCCGTGACGCCCACGCGGAACGGACGCGCGGGTCCGACCTGCGACGCAGAGAACGTTCGCAGTTCTTGGATCATGGACCGCACCGTGAGTTGGCCGGTGCGCGCACCAGCGGACGGCCGGTCCCCGTACACGAAGAGGAACTGGTCGACTCCGTAGGCCGCGGCAGTCAGCAGATCACGGCGGAAGCCGAGCAGATTCCGATCGCGGGCGTTGAGACATGCGATCGAACGACCTCCCATGCGCTCCACCTCATGAGCCACCGCGATGCTCGAAACGGTTGCACGGCCGATGTGGTTGTCGGGGATCAAGAATGCGGACGCGACCTCGCTCAAGACGCCGATCTGATGACGTACGTGCATCAGATCCGGACGCGTCGGCGGCTCGATCTCACACACGACCTCGAACCGATCACCCTCCCGACCCATGACTTCAGAGCCTACGCAACCAACCGTGTCCGCTACGGCCGAAGCTGACTGTGAAGGGCGGCACGGTACCGTCGGCGAGCGTGGTGCGCAGCCGCGTACGGATGCGCTCGATGACGACCGCTGCGTTGTCGAGCGAGCAGTCCGGCAGAACGGCGATGAACTCCTCGCCGCCGTAGCGCGCCGGAATGTCGTTGGTCCGGACGCTGTCGCGCAGCACCCGAGCGAAAAACCGCAGGGCCCGGTCGCCGGCGTCGTGCCCGTGGACGTCGTTGAGCAGCTTGAAGTGGTCGAGGTCGCCGTACGCGACCACGAACGGGACCCTTCGTCAGTGAGATCACGCGTGCGCGCCTCCAGGCTGCGCCGGTTGAGCAGGCCAGTCTTACCGACGCTTACCGCTCCGAGCTGCCGGGAGTTCTACGGTCGCCTGTTCGGCTGGCGCGAAATGGAAGCACTCCGGCTTCCAGACCGATTGAGCGTCTCCGTCGGAAAACACACGTACCTGAACATTCGTGAGCGATCCGACCCCATGATCTGCTCTGGATATGAGCATTTCGGCATTGTCGTCGGGTCCAGCGCGGAGGCCGCACAGCTTTGGAAGCTGCTCGACGCAGACCCGCGCGATGTATGTCTCGAACCGCTCGCAACCGGTGACGACGGTTTCCGATCATTCCGCTTCCGCTATCTGCTTCCGCTCACGGTGGAGGTTCAGTTCTTCCCGTGATACATGGCAGGTCTGTCACGTGGCCGCGGTCGCCAGACCTATGGCATCATCGCTGCTGTGCGGATGCCGTTCGAGCCGATGCTCGCGACGAACCGAATTTCACGCCCGCTCGCGGGTGAATGGGTACTCGAACCGAAGTTCGACGGCTGGCGAGCTTGCGTCGCTCGGTGATGTGGTCGACGCGCAGGTCGTGCTCGACGGCGCGCTGGCTACTGGACAGGGCCGAGCAAGCGACTTTTACGAGGTGCTCCCGCGCGCCGCAGCGCCTGCGCCGCGACCTGTCCGCAGTACAGCGACAGCCGACCGCGTGCACCGGGCTCGTTCTGGGCGCGAAACGGATCGCGGTCGAGTGCCTCGAGTTCACGCACCGCACCGAGGTCGCGCCGAGGTGATCCGTCGTTGGTTTCCACGCTCCGGTCTTCCTCCCGACGCCCGAGCTCAGGCCGACTCCACCGCGAGCAGTCGCCACGCGTCGGGCACACCCTTGAGTACGTGCGCGCCCCGATCGGCGAAGGCGAGCCCCGAACCGGCGACCAGGTCCTTGACCGTGCTCGACACCAAGACCTCGTGTGGTTGTGCCTGCGCTGACACGCGTTGCGCGATGACGACTGCCACGCCGGCGATGTCGTCGCCTCGGAGCTCGATCTCGCCGCTGTGCAACCCGACACGAACTGCCAATCCGAGATCACGGGCCGCGTCGCGAATCGCGCATGCGCAGCGAATGGCCCGCGCCGGTCCGTCGAACGTCGCGAGGAAGCCGTCGCCCGTCGTCTTGACCTCGTGACCTCGATATTTCGTGAGCTGCTCACGAACCGCGCCGTCGTGCGCATCGAGAACGTCCCGCCAGCGACGGTCGCCGAGCGACGTCGCCTGTTCGGTGGACCCGACGACGTCGGTGAACATGACCGTCGAGAGGACACGATCGGGCTCCTCCGCGACGCGCACTCCGGTCAGAAACTCGCGGACCTCCTCGATGACGGCTTCGTAGTCACCAATCCACGGCAAGTGGTCGTCGCCCGGAAGTTCGACATACCGCGCGCCGGCAATCTGCTTGGCCATCCACTCACCGGCCCGCCTATTGACCGCACGATCACCGTGCCGGTGCACCACCAGCGTCGGCACGCGCAGAGTCGGTAACACGTGGCGAACATCGATCTCCATGAACATGGTGGCCAGCGCGATCAGACCGTCGGTGCTCACCGACGATCGCCGGTAGCGCCCGAGCCACTCTCGGGCTTGTTGATCTTCGGCGAGCGACGGCGCCCAGATCTCGATGTCTCCGCCCGCGTACGCCACTGGAACGATCAGCTCGAGACCAGACTCCACCGCGGCATCGACGGGAGGAGCCCAGGGATAGTCGGGCGCCTCAGTCGACCGCGCCATCCCGCCGCAGAGCACGAGCGCGTCCGTGCGTTCCGGATATGTCGCCGCGAAGAGCAAGCACATCGGTGCTCCCTCGGAGACACCCATCAGCACCGCGCGTTCCGATCCCGCGTCGTCCATGACCGCTCGAACGTCGTCCATCCGTTCTTCGAGCGTCGGCATCGCGACCGCGCGATCAGAGAGGCCGGTCCCCCGTTTGTCGAACAGGATCAGCGCGTGAAGTCGCTGAGCCCGTGGAAGAAGCGACCCATCCGGGGCGAGCCGCCGTCCTCCTGCCACTGCATGTCGAGGTGGTTGGCCATGCCGAGGGCGACGATGAGATCGCGCGCACCCGTACCCACCACCTGGTACGCGATGTGCACGTCGCCGCTCTGCGCGTATTTTGTTTCGGGGAGCGTGCGCCGAGTCTCGCGAACGTCACGAGGGCGGGCAAGCCGTGTGTGTCGGCATGATCGTGAGCGCGACGAGGCCCGGCCAGCGCGTAGCCGACCGGGCCTTGCTTTCTTCCACAAAAGGTCAACTCGGTCGACGGTCCCGACGAGGTCGGCGTACCGCTCGCGCAGCCCCATGAAGTGCTGATCGGTCGGCATACCGGCGCATGTCGCTTCGAGTTCGCCCGCTATGAGTTGTGCGAGGTCTGCCATCTCGGTCAAGCCGCAAACGTCGAGCACGAGCGCGAAGGCGCTGCTCTCGAGGTCGGGTCCGAAGTCTCGGTTGGAGAGCACGGCCGTGCGTCGTGCGACCTGTACGACGTTCGGAGCGAGCGGGCGGAGCTCGGCGGTCATGGCCGCGATCGCGTCGCGTGCGGCGGCCCCGGAAACCTAGGTGGTGGGCGGTAGAAGACTCGGACTTCCGATCTCATCCGTGTGAATGCGACTGGCGTTGTCATCGACAGTTCTTGTCAACGCTCGAAGGAACCCGTGACCTGCGACGATGCGGGCCCTCTCGAGTGTCTGGGTCCCGTCATTTCCCAGAGTTTCTCGATGTCGCGCGGACCTCACGCGGACCTGAGATCGCTGGACAGCGCAGGATCTACAGTCACGCGCCACGACGAGGCGCTGGATCTGCGAGGTGCCCTCGAAGATCCTGTAGCTCACGTCGCTGCGTAAGGCCACTGCGTGCAAGTCCGCTG
>JALYLU010000364.1 GCA_030774075.1 Actinomycetota bacterium
CCCTCGGACCACCCGACGAGCGCGGCATGTTCATGGTGCTGTCGCTCGAGATCGGCATTCGCTTCGTGCGCGCGCCGGTGACGCCGTGGGTTCTGCAGGAGATCGAGGCCTGGCACGTCGGCGACGGCTACACGACCGGTCCGGCCCGCTTGTGGGACGAGCACGGCCGCCTCTGCGCGATCGCCACGCAAACGGCGCACCTGCGCCGGCACGTGCCCGAGGGATAGCGATCGGGGGCGGGGGCATCCTCGGCGTGACTCCACCCGTCCCTCACGCCGAGGAGTCCCTACCAACCCCCACTTCCCTCGAACAGTGAACACCAATACCACTCACGGTGGCAAGCACTTTCTCGGATCCGGGCGGCGGGTGGGTTGCGAAGTGGGATCCGTAATGGCCCGGGAGCGCGCTCCCTCGACGGTCAGGTTGATCGAGGCAGCGCCCGATACATCTCCTATGAAGCGGAACGGCGGCGGCTGGCGACTCCTCGGCGCGTCCCTCGTCGTCTTCGCGTCCGGACCCGCGGCGGCGATCGCGGTTCCGTGGCTGCAGCGAGCGCACCTGATCGCGGCGACGCCACTCTGGCTCCTGATCGCGTTGCTGGTTGCCTGCAGCCTTTCGAACGCGTTGGTCATCGTGTTCGAGGGGCGACTCCGGCCGGCCTGGGGATTACAGCTCCGCGCCGCGGTCGCCGCGATCAGTACCGCATGGGTCGTGTACGCGACGGGCTGGGGATCACTGCTCGTGATCGCGTATGCGATCGCGATCGCCGACGCGATGCGCGTGCACGGCTCTCGTGCCTGGCGACCCGGACTCGTTTGGAGCATGGTCGCCGTCTTCGGTGGCGAGGTCGCGATCGAGCTCGGGCTCGCGCCTTCGATCATGCAGCCCTCGACATCGCACGCGGTCGCGGGTGCGACGACATGCTGTCTCGCGCTCATCGTGCGAACCCTCGGGGTGTCCGCGAAGAGCGCGGAGGACGCGGCCGTGCGCATCGAGGAGGGCCGCTCGTACTTCCGCGATCTCGTGCAACACGCCGCCGACGTGATCGCGCTGGTCAGCGCGGACCTGCACATCCAGTACGTCAGCCCCGGAATCGAGTCGATGGTCGGGTGCTCCGCGGCGGCGTGCATCGGGCACCACATCCGCGATGTGCTCGGGGCCGACGCCTCGGCGGACATCGGGCGGGCGCACGAGACCCTCACCCTCTCCGACTACGTGAGCTGCGAGTGGCGCCTGACCAACGAGTTGCGCGGGCAGCGCCAGGTCTACGCGCGGCTGACGCTGCGGCACGACCAGTCCCTTGTCCTCAACCTCCGCGACGTCACGGAGCAGCGCGCGCTGGAAGCCCAACTCCACCACCGGGCGAACGTCGACGAGCTCACCGGGCTGCCGAACCGTGCGACCTTGATCCAAAAGCTCGGTCAGCGCGAACGCGTCGACGTGATCGTGTTGTTCATAGACCTCGACGGGTTCAAGGAAGTGAACGACTCGCTCGGCCACGAGCAAGGCGACCGGGTGCTGCGCGACGTCGCGTCGCGGATCGCGTCCGTCGTGCGCAGCGGCGTCACCGTCGGGCGCCTCGGCGGAGACGAGTTCCTCGCGATCATTCAGGGCTCCGACGTCGTCGCCGCGCACGTCGTGGCCGAAAGGATCATCGACGGCATCGTCCAGGTCGGATCGATCACCAAGTTCCCATTGAGCGCGAGCGTCGGGATCGCGTCGGGAACGCCCGACGAGTCGGCCGAGCAGATCCTGCGCCGAGCCGACCACGCCATGTACCAGGCGAAGGCGGCGGGACCCGGGAACATCCGCGTCGCTCCGCTCGAAGAGGACGCCCCGACACGGGCACTCTGACCTCCCGGCCGAACGTTCGGGGATCGAGCGTCTACGCCGGTCGCTCGACCTTCAGGACCTTGCGCTCCGTCGGCAGGTTGTCGTAGAGATCGGCGACGAGGTCTTCGCGCACCGCCTTGCACGCCGGGTCGCCCCAGCGATTCTCCCACTGGTGCGGATCGTCCTCGACGTCGTAGAGCTCACCTTCGGACCCCTCGTACGCCACCGAGCTGACCGGTCCGATGCCGCCGCCGAACATGCCGGTCGCGGTGAAGAATTCCTCGAGGCCGTTCGGCTCGCCGACGGTCGACGGCTCGTAGGCCGTGCACAGCCAGCCGTCGCGGTATATCGAGCGGAGGTGCATCCCGTAGCCGGGAAACTGCGAGTCCCACTCGCACAGCACGCGCTCGCGACCTGAGCCGGGCGCGGTCGGCAGCGGGGCGCCCTGCATCCAATCGGGTTGCGGGACGCCGGCGATCTCGCAGAACGTGGGCGCGAGATCGAGCTGGCCCACCGGCTCGCCGATCTCCTTGCCGCCGGCGATCCCTGCCGCGGGCGCGGGTCGCCAGACCATCGGCAGCCGCATCAACGAGTCGGTGTGGAACGGCCCCTTGAATATCAGGCCGTAGTCGCCCTGCAGTTCGCCGTGGTCGGTCGTGAAGAACACGTCGGTATCGGCGTCCCATCCGCGCGCCTCGACGCGGCGAAGAACGCGCCCGCACGCTTCGTCGATGAGCTCGTTCATGATGTGCGTCATCGCGTTGATCTCGCGGATGTTGTCGTCGGTGACGTTCTGCGGGCGGTACGACCCGGGCCCGCCCTCGGCGTTGACGAACGTGCCCTCCCAGAGCCCGAGCCAGTGCGCAGGCTTCTGCGCGAGCACCCGTTCGACGTCCTCCTTGCTCCCGGGATGGCCCGACGGAAGGTCGAGGTCGCGCCAGTTGCAGCGATGCTGTTCGCTCGCGGGCGGGTCCCAAGGATGGTGCGGATCGGGGAACGACATCCAGACGAACCAGTCGGCATCGTCGGGCAGCGAGTCGAGATACGCAATCGTGCGGTCGGCAACCCAGTCGGTGTGGTACCACTCGCGCGGGATCGGGTTTATGCGCGTCTCGGGCGCGCCGGTCTCGCCGCCCGGCTCCGCCGCGAGCAACGGCGAAAAGCCCTTCGTGGCCTCCAAGCCATGGTTGTCGATGAGCCAGCGGCCGTAGTGCTGCAACGCGCGTTTGCCGAATGCCGGCACGTGCACGGCGAGCTCGGCGTGCTCGAACCCGCGGTACGGGCCCGTGAGGCCGCGTTCCGACATGCTGTTCTCCGGCCACTGGAGGTGAAGATCGAAGCCGGGCTCGAAGTGCGCTTTGCCGAGCAGCGCGGTGCGGTAGCCGGCCTTCTCGCGCAGGTAGGCGGCGACACTCGGCGCGTCCGCGGGCAGTGGCACGCCGTTGGCGATCACTCCATGGGTACGCACGTATTGGCCCGTGAGCATGGTCGAGCGCGCGGGCATGCAGACCGTGTTCTGGTTGTACGCGCGCCGGTAGTTGACGCCGGCGCGGGCAAGCGCGTCGACCGTAGGCGTGCGCGCGATCGTGCCGCCGTTGCAGCCGAGCGAGTCGTAGCGCTGCTGATCGGTCGTGACGAAGAGGATCTTGCGTCCCATCAGAGAATGCCTTGCCTCGGCGTGCACGCGAGCAGCACCGTGCGTTCCAACCCCGACTCACGGTGCTCGTGAGCCGCGTCGTACTCCTTCGACGTGGTCATCTCGACGAAGGTCTTGCGGCTGGGGTACTGCACCAGCGCGATCGCGTCCCACGCGTCGGCGTCGAGGTCGCCGATCAGGGTCTGGTCGACCTTGCCCATCCACAGCACCCTGCCGCCGCGCGCCTCGACCATCTGCACCGCGGCGCCGCCGTACTTGTTGTACTCCGAGACGCCCTCGCGCGGCTTGAACTTCAACAGGTTGAGCATCACGACCGGGCCCTCGTCGGGCGCGTTCGTGAGCGCGATGAACTGTTCCTTGTTGGGCCGGATACCACTCATGTGACTGTCCCCTCGGTGAGATTGCGAACGACATCGGTGACCACGCGCCGTGCGCGCGCGACGCTGCAACCCTGCGCGGCGCGCAAGCGATTCCACGCGTCCCAGCTCGTGACGAGCTCGAGCGCGTCGTGGGCATCACTCGTGAGCGCCGGGAACGTCGCCTCGAGCTGCCGCCGCAGCAACCGGTCGAGACGCGCGAGATTGCGCGCGATCGCGGGCGAGTCGTGGATCGACAGCAGTGCGGCACGACGCACCGGCGTGACCGCTTCGTAGAACGCCGCCCGCTGCTCGACCAGCTCATCGACGGTGGCGGCCGATCCGATGAGCGGCGCGAATCGATGCCATTGCCGCTGCGCGACCTCGGCGCGTAACGCCTCCACGTCGGCGAAGTGGTTGTGCACCGACCGCACTGAGACGCCCGCTCGCGCCGCGACCTCGGGCACGCTCGGCCGCAACGCTCCGGCCTCGTAACACGCGAGCAGGGCGTCGACGATCGCTTCTCGATTACGCGTACCCCGGCCTACCCGGCCGTCCGCAACCGTCATGGGCGACAGTCTGCCACTAGTTGCAGGATTCCTGCAACTAGTTTCGGTGGCCCTTCGCAAATCATGTGTGACCGATGTCACGTCCCGCTCGTGGTACCCGAAGGCGTACGGTCCTGCTCGTGACGACGAGCGAAACGCCCGATACCGGTTACCTGCCGGTGATGCTCAACCCCTTCGAGCCCGGCTTCTTCGACGACCCGTATTCGCAGTACCGGCTGGTGCGCGAGCGGGACCCCGTGCACCTCAGCCCGATCGGCGCCTTCGGGCTGTTCCGCTACGACGACGTGCATCGCGTGCTGCGCGACCCGAGCCTCAGCGTCGAGGAACGGCACATGACGCCACTGGCGGCGACGGCCGACCCGGATATCGAGGCGATGCTCGCCGAGCGGCGCGAGGGCGGCACCCACACCATGCTCAACCTCGATCCGCCCGACCACCACCGGCTGCGCCGGCTGGTTTCGAAGGTCTTCACGCCCCGCACGATCGAGGAGCTGCGACCCCGAGTTCAGCAGCTGGTCGACGAGCACCTCGACATCGGCTACGACGCGACCGGGTCGGGCGTCGACCTCATCGCCGCCCTGGCGTTTCCCCTGCCGTTCATCGTGGTCTCCGAGCTGCTCGGCGTTCCCGAAGGTCGTGATCGCTCCCAACTCCGGGAGTGGTCGGGCGCCGTCGTGAAGACGTTCGATCCGATCCTCACGCGCGAGGAAATACTCGCCTCGTTCGACGCGATCGACAACATCAACGCGTACATCAACGAGGTGATCGCCTGGAAGCGCGAGCACCCGAGCAACGACCTGCTCAGTGCGCTGATTGCAGCCGAGGACGACGGCGACCGGCTCAGCGAGGCCGAGCTCATCGAGCAGGTACTCCTTCTCTACGTCGCCGGGCACGAGACGACTGTCAACCTCATCGGGAACGGCACGCTCGCGCTCCTGCGCAACCGCGACCAGCTCGAGTTGATCGCGACCGACACGACAGTCGACGCGACGTTCGTCGACGAGCTCCTGCGCTACGACTCACCAGTGCAGATGTCGCGCCGCATCACGCTGGCGCCGTACGAGATAGGTGACAAGACGATCGAGCCCGGCTCCATCC
>JALYLU010000365.1 GCA_030774075.1 Actinomycetota bacterium
CAGCTGCTGATCGGAGCCCGACCGGCACGACCAACTCGCGTGGATGGTGCCGATCGCTCCGCCGCGCGCGCGTGCCAGCAACTGGGCGTCGGCCTCGACGTCGCCGCGGCGGCCGTTGACAAGCGCCGACACTGCCGCGATCTCGTCACCGGTGACGCAGCGAACGAGGTCGACGACGTGCACACCGAGATCGATCAGACAACCACCGCCGGCGCGGGTGCGGTCGAAGAACCATTCCGCTCGTGGCGCCCAGGTCTGCGGGCCCGCATGCCCGAATGCGGCGCGGAAGCCGGTTACCTCCCCGAGGTGACCGGCCGCGACGAATCGCTGCGCGGCCGAGAACGGCGGCGCGAAGCGCGTGTTGTGGAACGGCACGAGCACGACCCGGTGCGCGCCGGCCACCGCGATCATGTCGTCGGCGTCCTCGGTCGTGATCGCGATCGGCTTGTCGACCAGGATGTGCTTTCCCGCGGACGCGGCGGCGACCGCGACGTCGTGGTGAAAAGAGTTCGGCGCGGCGATCACGACGGCATCGACATCGTCGCGCTCGATCGCTTCCTCCCACCCGTCGGCGACGACGCCACTCCCCCATTCCTCGCGCCGCGCCACCGCGGACGCGCGCGACCTGCTCGCGAACACGGTGACGCCGACACCGGCGGCGCGCAGTGCCGGAAGGTGGATCCGCTGCGCGGCGGTGCCGCACCCGACGACGGCGAACCGCACGGTCACCTCAGCAGCCCGCAGGCGACCTTGCGCACCGCGCGCGCGACGTCCGCGCAGTCGCGCGCTCGGTATGCGACACCTATAGGAACGATCACCGAACGCGCGACGAGCGCCTCGGTGCGGGGACACAAGCCCGGGCCGTAGCTGCGGTCGGTCGGGTGCTCCGCGCACGCCCAGGGACCGCCCTTGCCCGACGCGGTACGCCGCGCGAGCACCGCGGCGTTGAGGTACACGGGACGCCCGTTGTACATCTGCGCACACGGAATGCCCTCGGCGCGCAGCGCGGCGGCGAACCGCTTGGCGAGTGTCGCGTCGGGCAGGAACCAGGTGACGCTCGAGGATCCATCACCGTCGGGATCGGGACGGCGCCGCCGGGTCAGGCCGTCGATCCCTCCTACCGCCTCGACGATGCGCGCTTTGTTCGCGCGCAGCGACGCGAGGATTCCTCCTAACCGTGCGAGCTGAACCCCCGCGACCGCGCCCGCGAACTCGCCCATGCGCAGATTCTCGCCCGTGAACGGCTCGGTGAGCTCGTCGCCGCGCGCGCTCGCATAACTGGTGACGAACTGGCCGCCCTGGTCCTGAAAGCGCGCCGCGCGCAGGTAGCGGGTCTCGTCATCGGTTACCACCAGGCCGCCTTCACCGGCGGTGATGTTCTTTTCCTGCTGGAGCGAGAACGTACCCAGCGCGCCGAACGTGCCGACCGCGCGGCCGTGGTACGTCGCGCCGAAGGACTGAGCGGCGTCCTCGATCAGCGCGACACCGCGACGCTCAGCAACGGCGCACACCGCGTCGAGATCGCACGGCACGTTCTCGAGGTGCACCGCGACGATCGCCGCGGTCCGATCGGTGATCTGCGCTTCGAGGTCACCTGGATCGAGACCGAGCGTGTCATCGATCTCGGCGAACACCGGCACGGCGCCCGCGGCGACAACCGCGTTCACCGTCGCCACGAAGGTGAAGGCCGGCACGATCACTTCGTCGCCGCACCCGACACCCAACGCCGCGAGCGCGCACCGCAACGCGGCCGTCCCGTTCGCAACCGCGACCGCGTAACGACAACCGAGCAACGCGCACGCCGCGCGCTCGAACTCCGCGACCGCGCCGGCCGCGAGGCCGCCCTTGTAGCGGAACAGTGAACGTTCTGCGATCACCGCCGCCAGCGCGTCGGCCTCCTCCGCTCCGAGCAGAGCTGCGCCCTTCGAGAAGTCGAGCGGCTCGGTACGCACGGGCGTTCCGCCGTCGATCGCGAGCGCATCGTGGGTCGACACGACCGGATCGTACCCACGCCCCGCTACGCTTGACGTGAGGTCGTGACTGGCGTTGTGAGGTGGAACTGACCACCGGGGAGCGTCCTCCGAGTCGTGCCGAACGCCTGGGCCGTTGTGGAGCGAGGAGCCCCTATGGCCGTCGGCAGCCTGTTGCAGTCCTATCTCTCTCGATTCGGCGTCAGCATTGAAGGCATGTCGGGCGAGACGATCGGCTTCGCCGCGGCGCTCGACGCCGTCGCTCGCATCGATCCGACAATCGCCAAGGCCGCGTTGGACGAGTTGGTCGACCAGCGGACTCACTTGAAGCTGATCGCGAGCGAGAACTATGCGAGTCCGGCGGTCTTGCTGGCGATGGGGAACTGGCTGAGCGACAAGTACGCGGAGGGCGCGCCGGGTCATCGTCTCTATGCGGGCTGCGACAACGTCGACGTCATCGAGTCGCGAGTCGACGAGCTCGCCTGCGCCTTGTTCGGCGCCGAGCACGCGTATGCCCAGCCGCATAGCGGGATCGACGCCAACCTTGTCGCGTTTTGGGCCGTGCTCTCCCAGCGGGTGGAGTCACCGGCGCTGGAGCGTCTCGCGACTCGCCACGTGAATGATCTGTCGGACGAAGACTGGGAGCCGCTTCGCGAGCAGCTCGTCAGTCAGACGCTCTTGGGTATGTCGTTGCAGGCCGGTGGGCACTTGACCCACGGCTTCCGCCCGAACATCTCCGGGAAGTTGTTCCGCCATCGCTCTTATGGCGTCGATCCGTCGACGTTTCTCTTGGACTACGACGAGGTCAGACGGCGGGCGCACGAGGAGCGGCCGCTGATTCTGATCGCCGGTTACAGCTCGTACCCGCGGCTCGTGAACTTTCGGATGTTGCGGGAGATCGCGGATGAGGTCGACGCCACGTTCATGGTCGACATGGCGCACTTCGCGGGGCTGGTCGCCGGCAAAGTGCATACCGGCGACTACGACCCGGTCCCGCACGCGCACATCGTCACCACCACAACCCACAAGACCTTGCGCGGTCCTCGCGGCGGGCTCGTGCTCTGTCAGCAGGAGCTGGCGGACTTCGTCGACCGCGGGTGCCCGCTGGTGCTGGGCGGTCCACTTCCCCACGTCATGGCCGCCAAGGCGGTCGCGTTGGCCGAGGCGTCACAGCCGCCGTTCCGGGAGTACGCGGCCGCGGTCGTCGACAACGCGCGGACCCTGGCCGAAGCGCTGGTGGCCGGCGGTGTCCCGGTGGTGACCGGTGGAACGGACAACCATCTCGTGCTCGTCGATGTCCGTCGGTTCGGCCTCAACGGACGGCAAGCCGAGTCAGCGTGTCGCGCGGCCGGCATCACGATGAACCGCAACGTCGTCCCCGACGACACGAACGGTCCGTGGTACACGAGCGGCTTGCGGCTCGGCACTCCCGCGGCCACCACGCTCGGGATGGGAGCGGACGAGATGCGCGAGATCGCCGAGGTACTCACGGCCGTTCTTAAAGGCACGTCCCCCGGTGTGGTCGCGTCGGGACCGAACCGAGGCAAGCCATCGCTCGTGCAGTTCCGCCTCGACGAGAAGATCCTTCGCGCTACCCGCTCGAGAGTGGACGACCTCCTCCTCCGACACCCGCTCTACCCCGAAATCGAACTCTAACGACCTGCCCCGAGCCGATGCCGCAGAGATTCATGGGTCTTTGAATGCCCTCTGGAGGCACTCACGGACCCATGAATGGCGTCGCCTGATTGCGCATTTCACGGCGTAGGTGCTTGTGATCGCTCTGCCGCGGCATCCTCCCGGCCGGTTCGCACCAGGAACTCGGCGAATTTTGCCGTGACGATCGAGGCGGCACCGATGCCGACGACCATCGCGACGAGCGCGATCAGCCGACCGACGAGGGTGATCGGATAGACGTCGCTAGAGCCCACGGTAGTCATTGTCGATGCTGCCCACCACACGGCGTCGAAGAACGAATGCACGCGGCGGTGCTCTCCGACATCTTCTGCGAGCGTGAATCCGACTGCCGAAGTGAGCAGCGTAAAGCCCGCGACGCTCAGGGCGAAGCGAGCGGCGTACCGTCGGACAATGGCGCGACCCTCACGTGCCGAGGCTCCGCCGATCGCGGCGACACGGCTGACCACGGCGATTGCTCGCCAAGCGCGCCCGCCGCGCAGGACACGCAGCGCGCCAGCAGCGCTGAAAGCCGGTATGAGAGCGATCGCTTGTGCAAAAACGATCAGGAGGCTGTTCCACTCCCGTTTGACGAAGGTGGGTCGCCGCGTCGCGAGCGCGAGCTCGGCGAGGTAGTCCACCGCGAAGGCGACGAGTACAAGAATGTTGACGGCGTCGAGGAACACCCGGTCGCTATAGGCGAGCCGGTCCCGGCCGAGTTCGAGGAGCAATAGGGGAAGGCTTCCGATCGCGAGGACGAGGAGGGGTCCGTCAGTCCACTTCCGCCACGCTCGGAGCCGGGGAGTCATGTAGTCGTCCATGCGCGGGAGCCTCCCGCACGACCTTTATTGGTGCAACGCCGCGACCGACCTCGCAGGACAACACGGCTGGTCGGGGCGTAGTGTCGCTCGTGGCCGTGAGCGGCCCGCACCGATGAGCGTGAACCGATGAGGTCGAGAGCCGGAGGTTGAAGATGTTCGTACAGGTGATCAAGGGGAAAGTGAGCGATCCGGCCGGCGTGCGTCGACAGAATGAACGGTGGCGCAAGGAAGTGCAGCCGGGCGCGACCGGGTTCCTCGGCAGCACGATCGGCGTCGCCGCCGACGGCACGTTCATCGCGCTCGCTCGCTTTGCCGACGAGGCGGCCGCCAAGAAGAACTCGGCGCGGGCCGAGCAGAGCGCGTGGTGGGCAGACACGGCAAAGCTATTCGACGGCAAGCCGGCGTTTCGCGAGTCGAGCGACGTCACGACGCTGTTCGACGGCGGCTCCGACAGCGCGCGGTTCGTGCAGGTGATGGAGGGATCCGTAAAGGATCGGGCCAAGGCCGAGGCATTCGAGACCCCCGAGATGCTGGAACAGCTTCGCGCCGCGCGACCCGATCTGATCGGTTCGGTGCGCGCGTGGTTCCCGGGAGGGGCGTTCGTCGATGCCGCGTACTTCACGAGCGAGGAAGACGCGCGCAAAGGCGAGGCCTCGGCTGATTTTTCCGGACAGCAGGAGTACATGGACCTGTTCGGCGAGATGACGTTCATCGACCTCCGCGACCCGATCCTGACAGCACCATAACGATTCGTCCTCCAGGTCCACCCTTTCCACACGCCCGCGGATTAACGTCCGATGACGGAATGGCGCGCCCCAAGCGCCACCGGTTCGGGGGGTTCGCATGAGCGACCGAGCGATTCGTTGGCTGGTGTGGCCGGCATCGTCTTCGTGGTCCTCATCGTGATCTCGACCGTCATCTCGGGGTCACCGCCGATGGGCGACGATCCCGTAACGAAGATTCGGGACTACTACATCGACCACCGGTCGAACCTGCTGTGTGCCAACCTCGTCGGCATCCTCGCC
>JALYLU010000366.1 GCA_030774075.1 Actinomycetota bacterium
CCTACGACGCCCGCGGCAACGCGCTGACCAAGTTGGACCCCCGTGTCAGTCCACAGACTCCCCGCTACCTCACGCAATACCAGTACGACTCGAAGAACAACCTCACGCAGATCACGGACGCACGGACCTTCATCACAACGATGAGTTTCGACGCCACGACCAACCTGTTGCTGTCGGTGACCCGCCAAATCGATGGGACGACGTCAGCGGTGACCAAGTACGAGTACGGCGACGCGGCAAATCCCGGTATGCCCACGAAGGTGATCTCTCCCGATGGCAACCTGACCGGCACCCCCGACTACAGCTACGCGACCTTGATGACCTATCTCCAGGGGAATCTCGCGAGCCGAACCGACCCGGACCTAGCCCAGACGACCTATCTGTACGACGCTGTCGGCCGCCTCACGAGTTCTGTCGATCCAGACGGAAACGCGGCCGGCGGTTCAGCGGCCGATCACACCTGGACGATCGCGTACGACGAGAACGATCGCGAAACCAAGCGTACCGACCCGCTCGGCAACACCCTCCTCTATGGCTACGACGGCGCGGGAGATATGACCGCGCTGACCGATCGCCGCGGCAACGTGACGACATACGTCTACGACGCCAACGCCCGTCTGACGACGGTCCAGCAGAAACCCGATCCCGTAGGCAATCCCACTCTGATCTACAGCACCTTGGCGACCCTTGACGGCAACGGCAATGCTTCCTCGGTCGCCCAGGCCAATGGGGTCGTGACTGATTACGGCTTTGATGCCCTCGACCGTATGACCTCGTTCACGACTCATCCCGACGCGCAGACCAGCCTGACCACGTCATCCATCCTCGACGGCAACGGCCAGAGCTTGACCCGGACAACACCCGATGCGGTCACAGTGACCAATACGTATGACGCGCTGTCGAGGCTGATGTCCGTGGCGGCGCCAGGGCTCACCACGATCAGCTTCGGCTACGACGAGCTCAGCCGACGCACGCAGATGATCGATGGCACGGGGACGACCACCTATCAATACGACGGTCTCGGTCGCTCGCTTCAGGTCGCCGCGCCCGGTGGGACGATCAACTCTGGGTACGACCGCGACGGCAACCGCACGTCGCTGCAGTATCCCTCGTCCCAGTGGGTGAATTACATCTTCACCAAGGGCGGGAGGCTAGACCACCTGACCGACTGGGCGAGCCGCACCTCCACTTACACATACCGCGCGAGTGGCTTAGTCAACACGCTGACCTATCCCAACGGCATGCAGGCCCTTTACGGCTACGATCGCGCCCAGCGCCTTACCTCGATCGCCGATCTGGTCGGAACAACGACCCTAAACCGGCAGGTCTACGGTCTCGACGGAGAAGGCAACCGCACCAGCCTGGATGAGTTCGTTCAAGGCATCACCACCGCACCTTCGGTGACCTGGGCCGCGAGCACGCAGGTCAACGCCGTCGGAACAGGGGTTCAGGATCACCCCGCCATTGCCCTCGGAAACGAAGCACCCGCACCTGCTGCCTACCTCGTGTGGGACGACGCGCGCAGTGGCAACGCCGACATCTACTTCTCGAAGCGCGACCCCACGACAGGTGTCTGGGGCGCAAACGTCAAGGTGAACTCTGACACCGGCACGCGTGTCCAGGTGAATCCGGCACTCGCGCTGGACTCCGCGAACAACGCGTATGCGGTCTGGGAGGACAGCCGCGACGGCGCCAACAACAAGATCGACACCAACATCTACTCCTCCAAGCGCTCTAACTCGACCGGGAACTGGTCAACGCCGAACGTGAAGGTGAATGACGACGCCACCGGAAATCCGACGCAACGCAATCCGCGTATCGCCGGCACCGCCGCGGGGATGGAGACCGCGGTGTGGGTGGATCTCCGGTCGAGCCAAATCAACATTTATTCGTCACAACTGACGACCCCCGGCGGAACAGCGTGGCAGACACCGAACAAGAAGATCACCAACGACACAGCGGCGCCTAAGGATTTCCCCGATGTGGCGGTCGGCTCTGACGGGACTGCGTACGCCGTCTGGCAGGACAGCCGTAACGGCAACGCCGACATCTACTTCGCGAAGTTGGCGCCCGGTGGCGCGGCCTGGACGACTCCGAACGTCAAGGTTAGCGACGACCCAGGGACCGCCGCGCAGACGAACGCACGTATCGGAGTCGACGGGGCAGGGAACCTGACCGTCGTGTGGCTCGACGCCCGGACCAGCCCAGCCAAGATCAGGGTGAGCCGCCAACTTGCTGGAACGACGACTTGGTCGACGAGCACCATCGCGACCGATGCGGCCGCGAGACCACTCTCCGTAGCCCTTTCGGTCCGCTCCGACGGCAAGGTCTACGTCGCCTTCCACGACAACCGCGGCACGAGCTTCGATGTCTACGGGACCGAGTACGACCCCTGGACCAACATATGGTCGATCTCAACACTCGTCAGCGATGATCCGGCGGCGGCAGTTCAGCAGTCGCCAGCAATTGCCTACAGCAGCGGTGAGCTCATGGCTGCCTGGCGTGATGACCGGTCCGGAAACGCCGATGTCCGCGCTCGACGCGCGACCCTTACCGGTACCGATCATTCGACGTACGCGTATGACGGCCTCAACCGGCTCACGGCGGCGACGGGACCTGTCCCCGAGGGCTTCACCTTAGACAGCACCTCGAACATCTCCGCGCGGACGGGTCCGGCGCACACTTACGCTTACGACACGGCCAACCGCGTCACCAAGCTTGATGGCGCAAATACGTACACCTGGTCACGGGCCGATCGTTTGACCAACCGTGGGGCCGATGCATTTGGGTTCGATCCTCTTGGTCGGCTAACGAGCTCGACGGTGACCGGCAGTGCGCGAACGTATTCCTACAACGGGGACGGGCTCCTGCAAGGCGTGGTGCTTGGAGCGTCAACGCCATATCTGTGGGACAACATACAGTTGCTGATCGGCGGGACCGATCTCGTCGTGAACGGCCACGGCCCTGTGTATGCGGTCCGCGCTGACGCGACGACTTATGCCTTCGCGCGTGACGGCCTTGGCAGCGTCCGCGGGGAAGTGAGCGCGGCCGGCACGCTCAGCAAGGCATTCCGCTACACGGCCTATGGTGAAGTCGCCAGCAGCCCGAGTGGGACTCCCTCATTGCTGGGATACGCCGGAGAATTCCGAAACGCCGACGGACTGATTTACCTGCGTGCGCGGTGGTACGACCCAACCGTTGGCCGTTTCCTGTCGCGCGATCCGGTTCTTGGTTCGCCGAGAAATCCGTCGTCGCTCAATGGATTCGACTATGCGGCAGCAAATCCGATCCTGCTGACGGATCCGTCGGGCGCCGATCCTGGTTCAAACTCCGCGAGGAGTTATATCGCCCCCGATTACATCCGAGGAAGTCTCGTGTTCGATCCATTCCACCTCGGTTGGGGCGCGCAGTTCGGTATTGCAATTGATCGCTACGGGAACCTGTACATGCAGGCCGTCGGTCTGTCAGCGGCGACGCCAGAGTCGCCTCGCTTCTCAGTGTTGCCCGTTGGGGTGACGGTGACAGCAGGCTGGATTGCGGCCGAAGGTGTGCCGTCGGAGTCAGCGACAGAGGCATTCCTTAGCGGTCCGTCCTATCAGACGTGTGCCGCCTATGTAACCGCGGTGTGTGCGAACTTGAGTCCGCAGGGTCAAGGCATCTCTCGCTTTGCCGTCGAGGGAGGTTTCGGCACGCCTGACGCGTCGTTCTCGGGCGGCTATTCAAACATCATCGGAAGGGTCCGCTTGGGGTGGTAGATGGCTACGTCATCGTTGCGCTTTTGTGGCTCGTGATCGGATTCCTGGCGCTTGTCCGTCCCGAGATCTTCGCGCGACTGGGCGGCAGGCCGAACGCGCATGTGAACACACGTCCAATTCCAGGCTACCTAACCTACGGTTTGCACGTTCGTCTCGGCGGGCTCGCGCTAGTCGTGTTCGGGCTGATCGTGTTAGTCGTCCGCACATGGTTTCGGGCATAGGAGATGTCGAAAGAGACGCTGAGGGCGCAATCATCGGGGCACGTGGACGCCCCACGTTCAGGGCTGCTCGTACTTCGCTCGATTCTTCCGATGATCGGTGGGCCGACTGTACTCGTCGGAATCGCAAGCTATCTGTTTCTCGAACGATCAACCGTGCCGACGGCATTAACTCTCGCCGCTGCGGCTCTTTTCGTAGCAACGATTAGTCGCGCGCACGTCGCGTTGCTGAGGGCCGCGTCGAAAGGCGTCGGTCTGCGAACCTAAGCCAGTGGGTCCATCGGGTAGCCGGAGCACGCGGCCACAACATAGGCGTGTCCGACTTGAGACCAGGCCGGGATCGCAGGGCTTAGCGAGCCCACGTTGCTGCGCCAGTTGGTGCGTTATCCAGTGAAAGTGACCACTTCGGACCTCAGGCTGCACTTGCTCGCGGTGATCGTCACTGGCACCACGCTCATCGCCTGCGTTGATACGGTCAGGACTGAGAGCTTCAGCGACCCAACCCTGCCGGCACCGCAATGGCATCTGTACGGTGGTCTCGAGATCGGCTACTCGTTGGCGCTTCCGCGCACGTGGTCGGCGTTCGACCTCAACACGCAGCTCGACCTGGCAATTTCCACGTGTTCGCGCGATGAGAGCCTCAAACGGGCTCGACGTCCACAAATCACCAACCTGCATGACCGAGGAGTTCGCCTGTTCGCGTGCGATCAAAGCCGAGACGGGGACGCGAGCCTGCCTGTCGCGTACGCAGTGACCGGCACGGCGCCCGCCGAGCCACTCGACAAATATCTCGACAATCAGAAGCAGGCGGCCGGACGCGAGGTGGTCCAACGTCGCCACTTCCGTACAAACGCGGGCGACATGGTGCTGCAGGACGTCCGCGAGCGACTAACAGCAAACGACGGCACCGTCATCGATACGACCCAGCGGCAATTCTTGGTCGTCCGCTTTAGCAGCCTGCATCTGTTCATCGTCGAAATACCGACCGCTTTATTCGAGGCGGTGGCCAACGATGCCGAGATAATGGGGACGTCGTTTACGCCGGTGAGGTGAGCGCGACTCAGCCAGACCGACCTGCCGCACAGATCCTTGCTATCTCCGCGTCAGGTGCTCTTCCTGCGCCGCCCATAGCCAAGGCGGGGGTCGTTGGAGCGATTGCCGCAGTCGGCTACGAACTCGTGGGCGAGCTCGGCGGCGAATGGTTGGGGAAGGTCTTCGACGACCTCGGCGAGCATCTGCGAGGCGCCCATTGAGATGAGCTGGGATTCGCTCGTTCTCGCCGCGACGGCCATGCTGTTCACCGTTGTGTTCGGTGGGCTTTGCGCCTACTACGTTGGCGGCGCGCAGGCCGTGCCGGAGTGGTTCATCAGATTGCGTCTCACGGAGAGCCCGCGCAACCGGTCGACGGGTGGACGGGTGGTTGGCTTTGTCATTGCCTTGGGCTTTCTCGGACTCGCCCAGTGGGCTGTTGTCGGAAACCTAGACCCTCGGAGCTGGTTCGCGTCGGCGCCG
>JALYLU010000367.1:0-2759 GCA_030774075.1 Actinomycetota bacterium
CGACGCAATCGCGCAAGGACACTCCGGCCTCGACTCGGCCGCTGAGGAAGCGCTCGCGCAGGCGGTGTTCGACCACCTGTATCAGTTCGGCCGGCTGCAACCGCTGCTGGACGACGAACGCATCCAGAACATCGTGGCGAACGGGTGCGATCAGGTCTTCATCGAATATGCCGACGGCACCAAGATCTCTGGCCCGCGTGTTGCCGACACCGACGCCGACCTCATCGACACCCTGCGCGAGATCGGGCGTCGTTACGGGCTATCGGAACGTGAGTTCAATCCGAGCCACCCGGCCCTCAACCTCCAGCTTCCCGACGGCAGCCGGCTATTCGCAGTGGCGTGGGTGTGCGATCGGCCTGCCGTCGCGATCCGGCGACACCGGTTCATGAAGGTCTCCCTCGACGACATGGTGCAACTCGGCGCGATCGACGTCGAAATGCAGCGTTTCCTCGCGGCGGCCGTGCGCGCCCGCAAGCAGATCATCGTCGCCGGCGCGACCGGCGCCGGGAAAACAACGATGCTGCGAGCACTCGCCGCCGAAATACCCGCGCACGAGCGCATCGTGACGATCGAGACGGAACTCGAGCTCGGTCTCGATCGGTACCCGGAGTTGCATCCCGACGTCGTCGCGCTCGAAGCCCGCGAAGCGAACGTCGAAGGCGTCGGCGAGGTGACAGCCGCCGAGCTCGTTCGGATGAGTCTGCGTATGAATCCCGACCGCGTGATCGTCGGTGAGGTGCGGGGCGAGGAGATCGTCCCGATGTTGAACGCGATGAGCCAGGGCAATGACGGCTCGATGTGCACCCTCCACGCCGACTCGTCGGGCACCGTCTTCAACAAGCTCGCGCTCTACGCGATGCAGGCGCCGGAGCGACTTTCGCTCGAAGCGACGAATCAACTCGCTGCCGCCGCGATCGACCTCGTCGTGTTCATCGCCAAGGCAAAACGCGGCCGATTCGTCGCGTCGATACGGCAAGTCGTCGATTCCGATGGACGCCAGGTCGTCACGAACGAGTTGTTCGCGCCCGGACTCGATGGACGTGCAGTCCCAGCGATCCCGATCCCCCACGACCTCGCCGACGACCTCATGGCAGAGGGCTACAACCTCGACTACCACAACCAGTCCGAGGAGCATTCGCGGTGACCGCGATCTCCGCATTCCTCGGCGTGGGCGTCGCCCTGGGTTTTCTGCTTGTCGTCTCAGGACTCGAGCGGCGCGAACTGTCTGAGCGCCCACATCGAAGCATCACGCACCTCTCCGACTCGCGCACGAGACTCGTTCGAGCGCTCGGGTTGTCGGGTCTCGTGCTCGTCGCAACGAGGTGGCCCGTCGCCGCCATCGCGTGCGGGCTGTTGGGCTGGAGCTCACCCGAGCTACTCGGCGGACGCTCGGCACGGGAGGCGGGAGTCGCGCGAACGGAGGCGATCGCGACCTGGACGGAGATGCTGCGCGACACGATCGCAGGGGCGCATGGCCTGGAGGCGGCAATCGCGGCCACCTCGCCCGTCGCGCCCGAACCGATCCGGCGTGAGGTGCTCGCACTCTCGACCGCGATCGAGCGCGAACCATTACCAAGAGCGTTGCGCCGGCTGGCAGACGCCCTGGCCCACCCCATCGCCGACCTCGTCGTCGCGTCGCTGAGCGTCGCCGCGACCGAATCGGTGCGCGACCTGACCGACCTCCTCGGCACACTCGCGCAAGCGGCGCGCGACGAAGCCGCAATGCAGCTACGCATCGAGGCGGCTCGAAGCCGGATGCGCACCGCGGTCCGGGTGATCACCGGCTGCACTGTGGTCACGGCCGCCGGACTCGTCATCCTCAACCCGTCGTACGTGACGGCATACTCGAGCGCGCTCGGCCAGACGACGCTCGGACTCATCTCGACCTGCTGGGGACTCGCGCTCTGGTGGCTCGCTCGCATGAGCCGGTTCCGGTTACCAGAACGATTCCTCCTCGGCGATGCTTCGACTGCCGGAGCACGATCGTGAGTCTCGTGTTGCTGCTCGGCGCCGGCACGGGCGTCGGAATGCTGATGCTGATCTCGGGATTCATCCCGGCTCGGCCCACACTTTCCGACGCGCTCGCGAACCTGCATCGCCCTCGCGCCGCTCAGATGGAGGCCTCAGAGCGCGGCCTCCTCGTAGGACTTGTCGGCCGCCCGATCGCGCGCTCGGGTGCCGGCAAGCAACTGGTGCGGAAGATCGCACCCGACCTGCGTGCTACCGCGCAATCCGCCGACGCGCTCATCGCCCGGCAGGGTCTGTGTGCGCTGGCCGGATTGCTGTGGGCGCCCGCGACCGCGGCACTGATGATGGCCGGTGGCGTCTCGGTGGCGTTCGTCCTCCCGGTGTGGATCTCGCTCGTCTTCGCGGCGGCCGGTGCGCTGATGCCGCTTTTCGCGCTGAAGGTGGCAGCCGCCGAACGTCGACGCGCATTCCGTCATGCGCTCGGATGCTTCCTCGACCTGGTCGCCGTGCGGCTTGCAGGCGGCGCCGGAATTGAGAGCGCGCTCGAGCTGAGTGCCGCGAGCGGTGAGGGCTGGACCTTCTCGGAGCTCCGCCAAGCACTATCGGAAGCACGTCTTATGGGCGAGCCGCCGTGGGCCGGACTCGACCGGCTCGGATCGCAACTCCAGATCAACGAGCTCAGAGAACTCGCGGCGAGCGTCGCACTCGCAGGCGATGAGGGCGCGCGAGTGCGTGGCTCCATCGCGGCCAAGGCCCGCTCGATTCGGATACGCGGCCTCGCAGATGCAGAG
>JALYLU010000367.1:2769-3641 GCA_030774075.1 Actinomycetota bacterium
GGCCGCGAGCGAACGTATGTCTCTGCCCATCGTCCTCCTGATGGTCGGGTTCGTCATCTTCCTCGGCTATCCGGCCGTCAACCAGGTTCTCACCGGTCTATGACCGCACGCTGAAAGGACTGCCCGCGCATGAACGAGCTCACCGTTATTTCTGTACTCATCCCAATCTTGAGAGCGCGTTGGGACGCGAGTCGCCACGGCGAACGCGGCGAAGTCACCGAGAAGGTGATCATCGTCGCGATCTTCGCGGCACTGGCGATCGCCGCCGGAGCGATCATCGTCACGAAGGTGACTGCCAAGGCGAACTCGATACCGACTAACTCGCCGTGAACCGGGCGGGCGCACGCGATCAGGGCGGGGATGCGACCGTCGAGGCAGTGCTCGTCACACCCGTCCTCCTCTTCCTGGTCATGCTCGTCATCCAGTTCGGTCTCTGGTATCACGCGTCGCACGTCGCCGAAGCTGCCGCGCAGGAAGGCGCGAGCGCGGCGCGAGTCGAAGCGGCCACCGCGGACGACGGCCGGATGCGCGCGCAACAGTTCATGACGAGCGCCGCGCCCGAGCTCGTCAACGGCGTCACCGTCACGGCGACGCGCGATACCGAGGTAGCGCGGGTCGAGGTCGACGGAACCATCCACTCACTCATTCCCGGCCTTGCCCTTCACGTCCACGGGCGGGCCCAGAGCCCCGTCGAACGGTTCCGGCCCGACACACCATGAAGCCTGCTCGGAAACAAGTCGAAGGAGGTTCCGCTACCACCGAGCTCGTTCTCATTACCCCAGTGCTGATCATCGTGTTGCTCTTCGTCGTCGCGCTCGGCCGGATCACCTCGTCGCGCGCCGAGGTCGAGTCCGCGGCGCGCGATGTGGCGA
>JALYLU010000367.1:3651-5466 GCA_030774075.1 Actinomycetota bacterium
GGTCTCGGGCGGTGACACGGCCGCGCGCGGCGACCTCCACGAAGGCGGCGTCACCTGCAGGTCGCTGTCGGTCGTGCTCGACACCGCCAACTTCCGGGCCGGCGGAACCGTGACGGCCACGGTCTCATGCGCAGTCGCGCTGCAAGACCTCGTCGGCCTCGGCCTTCCGGCATCGCGAACGATCACCGCGACGTTCACCGCGCCAATCGATGTCTATCGAGCAGTCTCGTGACGCGTCGCGATGAACAAGGAACGGTGACCGTGTTCGTCGCGGGCTTCATGCTCGCCTTACTGCTGGTCGCCGGGCTCGTATTCGACGGTGGCAATGTTCTCGCCGCGCGACGTGAGGCCGCAAACGTCGCGGAGTCTGCCGCTCGCGCGGGCGCCCAAGCACTCGACACCGGGGCAGCACGCACCTCCGGCGGCGCGCAGCTCGACGTGTCGTCGGCCGTGTTTCGTGCCGAGAGTTACCTGACGCAAACCGGCTACGCGGGCTCGGCGTCGGTTCGCGGGAACGAGGTGCTCGTCGAAGTGACGATCACACGCCGCATGTTCCTGCTCGGCCTCGCCGGTCTCACGAGCATGACAGTCCACGGTCGAGGGCAGGCACGCGCAGTTCGGGCCGTCGAGTAGGAAGGCAACTGAGACGATGCGATCCACCTCGCTCCTCCGGCGCATAACCGCGGGTATCACCTCCCTGGTCACGCTGATCGCCCTCGCGGTAGGTGTGCCGTTGCTGCTCTCGAGACTCGTGGGCTGGCCTCTTCCGGCGACTCTTCCGTCACTCCACGAGATCGCGCACGCACTGTCGCGCAACGAGATCTCGGACTCGACCTTTTTCAAGGCGCTCGCTCTCGTCGGATGGTTCGCATGGGTGCAAATCGCCGCTTCGATTCTCGTCGAGACGATCGCATGGGCGCGAGGAAGTGCGGCGCCGCGGCTGCGGTTCGCGGGGATCACGCAACCCGCGATGTGCAAGCTGATCGCGTCGACCGCGTTCCTCGTCAGCAGCGTCCACGTCCCGAGCGCAGCGCCCGTCGTGACCGGGAGGCGGCTGAGTCCGGCGGTGACGCTTCCCGTCCCGGTAGAGACGCTGACCGCGTTCCTCGTGCGCGCCGACGCACCCGCGCCCACGAGCGCAACGACTCGACCAGCCGCGACGAGGAAGACGTACACGGTCGTGCGCTACGACACTCTGTGGGGACTCGCAGAGAAGCACCTCAGTGACCCACTGCGTTGGCGCGAGATCTTCGAGCTCAACCTCGGAAAGGACCAGCCGGACGGCCGCGCACTCGATGATCCGAAACTCATCATTCCGGGCTGGGTGCTCACCATGCCTGCGAACGCGACCGGAGTGGACGAGGAGTCGGCAGTCCGCGCGACCGTGACGACTTCGGCGGAACCCATCACCACGCATCAAACCCCGCAACACCGTCTCGCTCCCCCTGCCGCAGCCACACCACGAATCACACGCCAACCGACCTTGCCGTCAGCGCCCATCCCGGCGCCGAGCACTGTGGCCACGGTGACGACCGCACCTGCTCGCCCCGCGCCCGAACCCTCCGAACATCACTCGGAACGTGGAATCGATCCTGCACTCCTCATCGGCGGTGGTCTCGCCGCCGCGTCAATCGTCGCATTGCTCGACCGGTTGCGCCGCGTGCAGCGACGAAGCCGTCGCGCCGGTCGTCCAATCCCGGCGCCCGGAACCGAGTTGGAACAAGTCGAACGTCGGCTGCGTCGCGCTGCGGATCTTGACGACGCCGAGCTACTCGATCTCGCGCTGCGAGCATTCGCCGCGGGAGTCGCCCGCAG
>JALYLU010000368.1 GCA_030774075.1 Actinomycetota bacterium
GATGCGGACCTCGTCGATATCGCCGATGGCGGTGACGTCGTGATGCGCGTATGCGGTCGGGACCGAGTAGTCGTTGCGATCGAACCGCACCAACGACAACGAGTTCGCCTTCGCCGCGACCACCCGACGGGCCTCGAACGACACGACAGGGAGTGCGAGCATCGCAGCGCGGTCGATCTCCAACCGCTCGGCCTTTGTCTGCGGTTTGCCCCGCACGCGGCGCGTGAGATCGCCGAGACAACATGCCTCGAGATACGTGTTCAGCGCCGCGAACGAACTGAACTCCGGGACCGGGACCATCGTGTTGCGACGCCCGTAACCGACCAGGCCCTCGACCACACCCTTCTCGTTGCCGCGCGCGACCCGACAGAAATGATGCGTAAACAAGAAGTGCGACTCGAGCCGCAAGAACTCTCGGGTCAGGTCCCGCTCACGGCCAACGACCTTCTTCACCGCGATCGTCGTGTTGTCGTAACTCGTGCGCGTCGGCACCCCGCCGAAGAACTCGAACGCAGCGACATGCGCAGCCTGGAACGTCTCGGTGCACTCGCGCGGATACGCCGACAGATGCCACGCATCTGAAAACGGCAACGTCATCACCGCGAACGCCGCCTTGACGCGCACACCCGCGATCACGACTGTCGCTTCACCAAAGTCGAACTGGGCCTCACCCGCCGGATGCGACAACGGAACGAACACTTCCTTCGCATGCTGCTTCGACTCCGCCACATAGCGGCGCACCTGCGTATCCCCACCCCGGTAGCCATACTCGTCACGCAACCGTTCGAAGATCCTCTTCGCGGTGTGACGCTGCTTCGGTGGCGCGTCGCGATCCGACACCAAGATCTCGTCGATCACGCCCGTGAACGCGCCGAGCTTCGGCTTCGGCCGAGCGACGCTGAGCTGATAGCCCCGGCGGCTCGGTGTTCGCCAAGATCTTCGCCAGGGTCTCGGAACCGATCCGGAACTCCCGGCGGACCCGACGCTTCGAGACGCCCTCCACCATCACCTTGCGGCGGATCTCCGTCCACATCTCCATATCGGTGTGCACCTTCCTCCCCGTCTGCTCGACCAGCTCGCAGGCAAGCCTGCGAGCCATCCCGAACACGACCAGGGATCTTCAGGTGCTCCCGTTTTCGACCGGCGTTTTCAGATCACAACCGCGCCCGTTTTCGACCGGCGTTTACATTGTCGTGCACGGCATCGACACCAACCACAACAACATGTACGACTTCAGCAAGGGACCGTCCGACGTCGCGCCCGCCCTCCCGCAAGAGGCAACTGTTCCCGCCGCGTGCGGAGTGATCCACTGACCGACTGACGTGTCGCGACCGACCATCCCGGAACGCCGGGTCGGTGGGACACCGGAGGGTCGCAGTTTGTAAACGCCTCAACCCGGAGGTGACCCGAGGCGGTCTTCACGGCCCGGAGCGAGACGGCCGATTACGAACCCTCGGCGACTGCCTTGACTCGTTCCAACGTGCGGAGCATGTCCCGCCGGTTGCGACGCTCCCGGAGGAACCCGCCGAGCGGGCGCCAAATCTTGGTGAAGAGGTTGTCGCCGAGGTCGAATGACTCAGTGATATCGGTGCCTCCGTCGTCCGTGGCGCTGAACTCGTAGCGCCAGGTGTTCACTGGCCGGTCGCGCATGATGACCGCGAACTCGAAGACGTGACTAGGGACGCATTCGGTGACCTTGCATGTGGTCCAGTAGAGGATGGGCCAATTTTCGTTCCGCCTTACGTGTCCCCGGTAGCGAGCGCCGACCGCCGGGCCGGTGGCGCCGTCGATCCACTCGGCCTCGATCACCTCTGGGCTGTACTCGCCCATCTTCGTGATGTCGCTGACGAGTCCCCAGACCTTGTCCGGCGGCGCGTTGATGTGGAGACTGACCGCAGCCCGCATGTCGGCAGACCTTAGGGCGGCGTCGGAAGACTGTCAGACCCGAACGCGGGTCCCGAGCCGCTGCTGGGGTATCCCAGATCGCCGGGACCGTGACGTTCGCGATCGTGCGCGCGCCGAGAACTCGTCCGGCCTGATGAGCGGGCGCTCGGGTTTGAGTTACGAACAACAGGTCGCCGGGCCATCGGACGCGACGATGCGACGGACCAACCCGCGGAAATGCTGCCATCTGCTGGTCTCGTCGATTAACACAGCCTCAAGGTGCGAGAAAGGTTGTACATCGTCTACGCGGAGGTGTCTGCTGTGCCAGAGAGCGTGTACAAGATCATCGAGTTGGTCGGGACGAGCACGGAGTCCTGGGAGAAGGCGGCGGCCGCTGCGGTCGAGAAGGCCGCGTCGAGCCTTCGAGACCTGCGGATCGCGCAAGTCGCCGAGCTTGATCTTCAAATCGAAAACGGTGTCGTCAAGGCATATCGAGCCAAGGTGAAGGTCTCGTTCAAGTACGAAGACTGACCGGGTGGCTTCGCCACGATCGACGGTCGCGCTGGAGCGGCACTGCGGGGCGACGTCAGCCTTCTCAACCGCTTAGCCAAGGCGTTGTTCGAGATAACGCCCTTTCGGCTTCCTCGATGAGTTCGGCGACGATCTCCGCTGCAGGTTGACGCGAGCGCACGGCCGCGACCGACTGGCCGGCGTAGAGTGCCCGCGATTCCGCGGGTCCGACGTAGCTGGTGGTGGGCCACTCGGGACTCCAGGACTGGGCTGCTCCGAGTGATTCACCGGCAGCGATTGCCGACTTCAGCACCCGGTGCGGCGCGTCAGGCCAACCGTCACCGAACGCGGTCGTGATGACCGTGTCGTCCGCGGTCGACTCGATCAGTCGGTCCACATAGGCCGGGTGCGCAATCGATTCGGTCGCGGCGACGAAACGCGTTCCGACGCGTACCGCGTCGGCGCCGGCGACCAACGCGGCGGCCATCGCAGTCCCCGTGCCGATCCCCCCGGCCGCGACGATTGGCACGTCGACCGCCGCACGCACCTCATCGATCAACGCCAACAGTCCAATGGTGCCACACACATGGCCACCGGCCTCCAGACCCTGGGCAACGACGAGATCACAGCCAACGTCACGTGCGGCACGCGCCTCCTCAACCGAGCCGACCTGCCAGCCCGCACGAGCGCCGCCCGCGTGCACGATCCCGACCAGCCCAGCATCAGGGAGACCCCAGAAGAACTCGACGAGCGGACTTCGAGCCGAGGCCTCCTCTAATGCGTCGCGATCCAGGAACGGTACGAGGAAGTTGACACCCACGGCCGAGCCGCCGGGAACGGCGTCGAGTTGTGCTGCGAGGACTTCGTTACCGATCGTGCCGCTCAACATGCCGAACCCGCCCGCGTGGCTTACGGCGATGGCCAGATCCGGCGAGGTGAAGCCGCCCATCCCCGCCTGCTGCAGCGGGTACCGACAACCGAACAGCAGAGTGAAACCCGTGCTGAACCCCATTCGCGCATTCTCCCAGCACCGGGCCCCAGAAGGGCGCTCAAGATCACTTCCACTCCGTCGCGGTGACCTACGTCAGAACGACGCCACCGCACCAACGCGGTGTCCCAGAACACGCGACGCCCCGAACAACGCCCCCGGCCTATCCCGGATCGCCGGGTCTGCGACACGCCGCGGTCGTTTTGGCCCGGCGCAACCGGAGAGTCATTACCTCGCGGCCAGAGGGCGGGCGAAGCTCAGTTCGTGGCCGTCTGGGTCATGGATGTGGAAGTAGCGCTCGCCCCACGGTGCGTCCGTCGGTGTTGTTTCCGGAGCGAACCCGGCCGCGAGCGCGCGCTTGTACATCGCGTCCACGTCGTCGACCCACAACACGACTCGTCCCCAGATGGCGGTTCGGGGCGCGCCGACTATGTCGAGCTGCAGGTTGAGGTAGCCGGTACCGACCCGGAAGCTCGTGAACGGCGCGTCCGGTCCTCCGTAACGCAGATGGAACCCGAGCGCTTCGTAGAACGCCACAGCCTCTGCCATGTCGACGGTCAGCAGCGTTACCGCGCTGATGCTCTCGACGGGCTCTCGAGGCGGCTCCACACGACGAGCCTTTCACGAAGACCGCAACGTCAGTGTCGGTGACACGTTCCCGGCCGCGGCTCAGACCCAGGCCACAAAGGTGACGCCCCATAACCTTGCGATTAAACCCTCATTACGCGTTCGTGAATCGCCCTGGGTTTGATGGAGGCTCGGGCTATTGGATTCCAACCTGCTCGCTGGTGGTCGCGAGCGAAGCGTAGTGAGTGGTTTCGAACTCGGCCGGGGGCACGTCGCCGAGGTAGCCGTGGAGGCGTTCGGTGTTGTGCCAGTGCACCCAGCCGAGGGTCGCGAGCTCGACGTCCTCGACGGTCTTCCACGGTCCTTGACCGGGCCCGCGGATGAGCTCGGTCTTGTAGAGCCCGTTCACGGTCTCGGCGAGCGCGTTGTCGTAACTGTCGCCAACCGAACCGATGGATGGGACCGCGCCGAGCTCGGCGAGTCGTTCGCCGTAACGGATGCTCGTGAACTGGCTGCCGGCATCGGAGTGACACCTCAATCCTTCGAGTTGGGTGCCGCGCGACCAGCGCGCCATCTCGAGCGCGTCGAGGACCATCCCCGTGCGCATGTGCGATGCGACTCGCCAGCCGACGATCATCCGACTGAACGCGTCGACGATGAAGCACACGTACGCGACACCGGCCCATGTCGGCACATACGTCAGGTCAGTGACCCACAGCTGGTTCGGTGCGGTCGCGGTGAAGTCGCGTTTCACGAGATCTGCCGGCCGCGGTGCTGTCGGATCGGATCTGGTCGTGCGTAACCGTCGACGACGGCACACGCCCTCGATACCGGCCTGACGCATCAACCGGGCGACCTGATCGCGACCAATGTCGTGCCCGGCCCGCCGCGCCGCCTTCCAGAGCTTGTGCGCTCCGTAGACGCGGTAGTTCGACATCCAGATCGCGACCAAGATCGGAACCATCACCGCGTCACGCGTCGCACGCACCGACAATGGCCGCGACTTCGCCGCGTAATACGTGCTCGGAGCCACCTGCAACGTCGCACAGATGGGCTCGACTCCGAACTCGTCGCGATGCGTCTCGATGTAACGCACCATCACTTCTGTGGGCGGTCGAGCTCCGCCGCGAAGAAAGCCGACGCCGACTTCAAGATCGCGTTCGCGCGCCGCAACTCACGGTTCTCCTGCTCGAGCGCCTTGATCCGCTCAGCTTCCGTGGTCGTGGTTCCCGTGGTGAGGCCATCGTCGATATCGGCCTGCCGCACCCAAGCCCGCACCGACTCGATCCCGTAACCGAGCTGACGAGCAACCCGATAGACGGTCCCATGATCGGTGCCGAGCTCCTTGCGAAGCTGACGGACCAACCGCACCGCTTGCGCCTTCTCGTGATCGGAATACCGACGCGTGGTCGGCTTCCCTGGTGACTTCTCTCCTGCCATGACTCCATCCTCGTTTCCAAGGTACGGAGCCTCCAACTTTCCCAGGGCGATTCAATAC
>JALYLU010000369.1 GCA_030774075.1 Actinomycetota bacterium
GCCTCGGTCTGGGGAGCGGCGTTCGCGTGGTCGTCGCCGGGGGATCTCATGCGCTCGCGATCTCTGGTGTCGGCGGCTTCTGGGCGTGGGGCAACAACCGCTCGGGGCAGCTCGGCGACGGCACTGCGCCGACCGATCACCACACTCCCGTGCGCGTGCGGCTCCCAACGGCGGCGTCGTCGTGACCGCCCGGAAGCCGTTGGCAGCGCCTGAACCGGCGCCTGCAGGCCGTGTTGATGGTGTGCGGATCTCGACCGATCCCGCGCGTCTGGATCGCAGAATGATCCACGAGTTTCTGAGCGAGCGCTCCTATTGGGCGCGGGGCATCCCCGCGGACGTCGTGGAACGATCGATCGAGCACTCGTTGAACTTCGGCGCGTACGACAGCGATCGGCAGCTGGGCTACGCGCGCGTGGTCACTGATCGGGCGACGTTCGCCTTAGTGCGTGACGTCTTCGTCGTCGAGGACATGCGCGGTCGCGGGGTCGGCACCGGCCTCATGCGCGCGATCCTCGACCATCCCGACCTACAGAGCCTCCGGCGGATCCTGCTCGTCACGCGCGATGCACACCGTTTCTATGAGGCGCATGGCTTTCGTCCCCTGGCCCGACCCGACCGGTTTCTCGCCATCGAGAGGTCTTCCAAGGAGCTGTACACGCGATGAAACACCACCTCGCTTCACGAAGCCGTTCGCTGCGCACGCTTCGAGCGCGGCGGCTGGCCGTCGTCGCCGTCGCCGCGTTGGCGCTTCAAATGGTCGGCGTTCGACCGGCGGGGGCGGCGACGCCAATCGGCACCGCGTATGCGTGGGGCGCCAACGCGTTCGGTGAGCTCGGCAACAACTCGGTGACGAACTCGTCGACACCGGTCGCCGTGTCGGGCATCCCGAACGGCGTGGTGAAGGTCGTCGCGGGCGCGCGCCACAGTCTGGCCATCGTCGGCAACGGAACTGTCAAGGCGTGGGGACGCAACGCCTCCGGGGAGCTCGGCAACGGTACGACGACCGAGAGCCATGTACCGGTTGCCGTTTCCGGCTTCGGCGCCGGCAGCGGCGTGATCTCGGTCGCCGGGAACGCGCCACCGATCAGCGCCACGGCAGTTTCCGGCGCCGGCCACAGCATGGCGTTGAAGTCCGACGGCAGCGTGTGGGGCTGGGGGCACGGCAACTCGGGCCAAGTCGGTGACGGCGTCGCGCTCCCGTTACCGGCGTCCACCAACCATGACGTGCTCTCGCCGGTTCAGGTCGTCGGCCTCGGCCCCAACGCGACCAACCCTGTCACCGCGATCGCGGCGGGCGGCGCACACAGCTTGGCCGTGAAGAAGGACGGCTCGGTGTGGGCCTGGGGCCACGACGCGTCCGGGCAGCTCGGCGACGGGGCGACACTTCCTGGCGCAGATCGCAGCAGACCGGTGCAGGTCGTCGGCCTCGGTCCGAGCGCAGTCAACCCGGTTGTCGCAATCGCGGCCGGCGATTCGTTCAGCCTCGCGCGCAAGAGGAACGGATCGGTCTGGGCCTGGGGGAACAACGCCTCCGGAGAGCTGGGCAACAACTCGACGACCGATCGCTCGACGGCCGCGCCGGTCTCGGGGCTCACCAGTGGGGTCGTCAGGATCACCGCGGGTGCCGCGTTCGCGATCGTGGTCAAGTCGGACGGCTCGGTGTGGGCGTGGGGCAACAACCAGTCCGGCCAGCTCGGCAACAACGGCGCCCCGAACGACCGGTACCTCCCCGTCGCGGTCAGCGGGTTGGGGGCGGCGAGCGGTGTCGTCGCGATCAGCGCGGGCTTCTCCCACGTGATCGCGCTCAGGTCGAGCGGAACGCTGCTCGTCTGGGGCCGCAACGCGTCCGGCCAGCTGGGTGACGGCACCCTGACGCAGCGCAATACTCCGGAGGCGCTCGCGGGGATGACCGCAGTCGCGCAGGTTTCCGCGGGCGGCTCGCACACCCTCGTCGCGCGGGCGCCGACCGTCACCGTGACGCCGAAGCGTGGGCCGAACGGAACGTCCGTCAACGTCGCAGGTTCGCGGTTCCGTCCGGGCGAGACCGTGCACGCGTACTACCAGACCCGGCTCAGCGCGCCCGCGCCCTCGCAAGTCCTGGTTTGCACCGCGGTCGTGACGAGTGCAGGGACCGCGAGATGCTCCGGGAAGATCCCGACGACCAACTTCGGTCCGCTCGGCCCCCATGCGATCGTAGAGTCGGGAGCGACCTCCGGGCTCCATTCAGCCGCGATCTTCACGCTCACGCCCACCGTCACGGTGACGCCCAACGCTGGGCATGCCGGCGCGCCGGTGACCGTTTCGGGATCGCGCTTCGCGCCGAGCGAGAGCGTCAAGGTGTACTGGCTGACGAAGCTGGCGTCGCCGTCGCAAATCCTGTTGTGCACCTCGACGACGACGTCGGCCGGCGCGCTGAGCTGCCCGGCGACGATCCCAACTACCAACCAGGGTCCGCTCGGCGCGCACACGATCACCGCGACCGGAGCGGTATCGAACGTCGCCGGTACGACCACGTTCACGCTGCAATGATCAGCTTCGGAGACGCGCAGGTGAAGTCGACCTGGGTGACGCGGCACGTCCCCACCGAAAACGTTGGGTGGCAACCTCCCCGCGATCCCACGGTCGGTGACCTCCTGCTCTGCGAGGTCGTGAGCATCGGGATCCATGGCCGGGTCGAGACCGTGTCGGGCAGCCGCGAGAAGCTGTACGTGGGTGATCGCATCGTCTGTGCGGTCGCGAACCGGTACGCGACCTCCTTGCTCGAGGCCGTGGCCGAGGTCGGCGACGGCGAGGTCGACATGATCAGCGCGTCCGGATTGTGCGGCCGCGTCGTCAAGCGCGCGAAGAAGGCGGCCGCGCCGACCAAGCTCCGCGTTCTCGGTCAGGCATTCGTCGACGGTCACCGGGTCAATCTGCGGTCTTGCGCGCTCGAAACGCCGCCGCAACCTGTCGGCGCGGAGCCGCAGTGGGTGGTGGTCGTCGGATCCGCCATGGACTCCGGCAAGACGACGGCATGCACCTCGATCATTCACGGACTCGTCGCCGCGGGCCACCGCGTCGGTGCGGGCAAGGTGACCGGCACCGCGAGCGCGCGCGACCTCGGATCCTTCCGCGACGCCGGTGCGCAACCCTTCCTCGACTTCCTCGACTTCGGTTGGCCTTCCACGGTTGGATGTACCGAAGCGGAGCTGTTGTTTGTGTTCGACGCGGTCGCGGGGAGCATGCGGGCGGCGGGCGTGCAGTGGGGCGTCATCGAGATCGCGGACGGGTTGTTACAAGCGGACACGAAGTTTCTGATCGGCGCGGTCTCGACTCGTCTCGGACCGGCGGCGAACGTGGTGCTGACCGTACGCGAGAGTCTCGCGGCGGTCGCCGGCGTCGATGTGTTGCACAAGCTCGGTCTCGACGTCGTTGCGGTTTCCGGTCTCATCACGAACAGTCCGCTCGCGTGTCGCGAGGTCGAGCTCGCGTTCCCGGACGTCTGTGTTCCCACCCAGGAATTGGGGAAGTGCTTGGCCCGCGGACGCGTTCCGATCGCGCCGGCGTCAGTGGTACACGACGAGCAGCCGGGCGTCGTCACGGCATGACCGGCGGCGAAGCCTTGTCGGTGCTCTCGCGCTTCTACTGCGTGTCGGCCGACCGCGCCGGCGAAGTGCGGTTGGAGCTCGTCGACGAGCCCATCGAGGGGATCGCCGTCGTTGACGGGTGCCTCGTCGGCTCGGAGGTGCGGGTCGCGACCCACGCGGTGCTCGTCGATGTCGAGCCGGACGGCGCGCTGCGCGGCCGCCCGGTCGACCCGCTCGAGTTGCGTGACGGGACCTTGTGCTTCGATCCGAGCCAAGGCGGTGTGCGCACCCGCGAGAATCGACGCGCGCGTGGTGCGTTCAATCGGTTGGTTGCAGAGGCCGACCGATTCGGCATGGTCAATGCATACGTGCATGCCCAGCGGGCGGCGCAGTCCTTCAACACGTTGCTCGCCGATGTGGGCACGCCACCGCTTCCGGTGTTGCACGTCGTCGTCGGTGCGCATTTCGGCTCGAAGCTCCCGGGTTATGGGTGCGGTGACGGTGACCGGCGTTGGGGTGCGCTGCGTCCGCTGTCGGGCGGTCACTACCGGCTGTCGACGCGAAGCACCGGCGTTCCCGAGCCGTTGTCGGTCGAACCAGATGGTGAGATCCACCTGGGTCCCAGCCGCTACCGCAAGCCGTTCGCAGCATGGATCGCATATTTGCGAAACGCCGCCCACAATCCGGCAATCGTCTACCACGAGTTCGGCCATCACCTCTGCCGGCACACCGCCGACTTCCGGCTCAACGCCGAGCGAGCACCCGGCAAGCAACGCAACGGGAAGACGGGCATCGAGGAAGGAGTCTGCGACTACTTCGCGGCCGTGCTCCTCGGCAGCGGGCGGCCGTACGGCTGGTATCGCGCCGACCGTGGGCGCCGGCGAGATCCGGAGCTGCCCCGCCACGCGTCGGAACGAGACGGCCGCTCCGACGCACACGCCGTCGGTGCGACCTGGGCCGGTGCGTGGTGGCGCTGTCGCCGCGAGCTCGTCGCCCAGGGTCATCTCCGAGCCGAGGTCGACCACGACCGAACGCTCGCTCGTGCATTGCTCGCGGTCGGGGAGGTCGGCCGGGGCGGCAAGCGGCGGACCCGGACCGACCGAGAGGCGCAGCGTTCGAGCCCGAACACGATGCTGTCGGCCTACCTCGCCGCCGTGCGCGAAGCCGCGGGCCCTTCCGGCGCGGGCACCGCGGCTGCGATCATCGAGCAGCACGGCCTACTCGACGACTGCGAGCATCAGGAACCGACCAGATGCTGAAGAGCGCATGGCGCTTCCGTTCGTTCCTACGACGCTTCCTGCCCGCGTTCGGCTGGGGAGCGATCCTCGTCGTGGCCGACACCCTGACCGACCTCGCGCAACCGTGGCCGCTCAAGGTCATCATCGACGGCGCGATCTTGCACAAGCCGCAAACCGGCTGGCTCCCGAGGCTGATCGCGGGGCCGACGCCCGCGCCGAACATCTGGAACGGCACCAGTTGGATCACCGTCACGCCCGCGCAGACCATTCTCGTGCGATCCCTCGTCGCGACGGTCGTGCTCATCAGCTTTGCCGCCCTCTTCGACTTCTCGAGCGACATGCTGATGGATCGTGCGGGCGAGAAGGTCGTGGTTCGCCTCCGGAGGGCGCTCTTCGGGCACCTTCAGCGCTTGTCCCTCTCGTACCACGACCGCCAACGAGTCGGTGACCTCGTCAGTCGGGTCACCGTCGACATCGACCGCGTCCAGAGCATGCTCGTCGCGATCTTCGACACGCTCGTCCCCAACGTCGTCATGCTCGTCGGGCTCGCCGTCGTGATGATCTGGCTGGATCCCGGATTCGGTCTCCTCGGGCTCGCCGTCGCGCCGCCGCTGTTCTTCGTGACCTATCGCTACACCACGC
>JALYLU010000370.1 GCA_030774075.1 Actinomycetota bacterium
ATTGCGACGGGGGCAACGCCTGAAGCAAATCGCCCAGCTCGCGCCGCTCGGGAGTGTCGAGCGGAACCCCGGGATGCTGGGGATCGTCGAAGTCGCGCTGCGAGAGCTCGAAGCTGCGCAGCACCGCGTAGACGCCGTCGCGGCGCTCGGGCCGTAGCCACTGGCGCGCTACATCCCCCGTCCTCCACGCGAGACGAACGTCGTCGAGCATGCTGCACTGCGTGGCGAGCCCCGTGACGAACTCGCATGCCGCGTCCTGGTCTTCGGCCGCTCGGATCAGCTCGCCCTCGGCATGCGCCGCTTCCAGCCCCCGCTCCGGGCCCAGGTTGGCGAACACGGCGGCCTCCGCGTGCCGCCGGCGCAACACAACTTCGCGTTCGTCACCTTCGCTGAGCAACTCGAGCGCGATCGTCAGCGCGTCGTACTCCTCACGGCGCGCGTATCGGCGCGCGGCGTCGTCGGCGGTCGTGACCACGTACGGGACGCCTCGTTCGGCATTGGGGAGGGCAGCGCTACGGTAGTAGTGGCGCGCCAGCGCGGCGGCCTCCGCCGGTGTCGGCGCGCCCCGCAGTTGTTTTTCTAGGGCGGTCGCGATCGCCCGGTGCGTGCGCACCTGGCGGCTCGGATTCAGCTCCTCGACAAGCGCGTGGCGGAACAACGCGTGGGTGAATGCGTAGTGGTCGAACGCGTCGCCGACGCGCACGACGCGCGCCTCGAGCGCGCCGTCGATCGCATCCAACGCGTCGTTCTCTTCGAGGCCAGCGACCTCGGCCGCGATCGGAAGTGGGAACGCCACCTCGAACAGAGCCGCGACGGAAAGCAACCGGTTGGTCGCGTCGGACAAGCGTGAGAGGCGACGTCCGATGACGTCGCGGATGCCGGCGGGCACGCCGAGCTCGGCGATCGATCCGGCCAGCGTCCAGACGCCCGCCTCGAAGCGAAGCTCGCCTTCTTCGATCAGATGGAGAAGCGTCTCGCGCAAGAAGAACGGGTTGCCCTCGGTCTCGGCCGTGAGCATGGCCGCGAGCTCTTCGGGCACGTCGTGTTCAGCCATTCGTTCGAGGAATGCGTGCACGTCAGAGACATCGAGCCCCGACAACACCACGCGGGTCGGTTCGACCTCGCGCTGCAGTAGGGCGAGTGCCTGGGCGAACGGATGGCGACGATCGACGTCCGTCTCGCGGTACGTGCCGATTACAAGCATCCGCGCGCGTCGCGCAGTACGGCTGAGGGCGCGCAGCATGCCGACGGTCGCGTCGTCGCCCCAATGCAGATCGTCGACCACCAGCGCAACGGGCGCCGTGCCGCTGAGGCGCAACAACACCTGGCCGACCGCGTCATGCAACCGCGCCGTCTCGGCGTCGGGCGACACTCCGAGCGGCTCCCCGACATCGGGCAGCGCGTCGGTGATTGCGGGTACCATGCGGGCCACGACCGGCGCCTCCTTGCCAAGCGCCTCGGCGAGGGCCTCGACCGGTGAACGTCGCACCCAGTCGGTGATCGCCTCGACGAACGGCGCGTTCGCCACAACATCACCGTCGTGACACGCGCCGAACAGCACGAGGCCACCCCCGGGCCGCACGACCCGCTGGCACAGCTCTTCGACCAGCCGCGTCTTGCCGATCCCCGGTTCGCCCGCCACGAGCACGAGACCGCCATTGCCTTTCGCGGCAGCGTGCCACGTATCCGTCAGTAGGACGCGTTCGCGTTCGCGACCGACATACGGAGTCGTCGTGCGAAAAGCCTGTGCGCGAGGGATCGGCTCCCAGTGCACGGCCCAAACGTCGACCGCGTCGGGCAGCCCCTTCAGCGTCATCGGCCCGAGCGAGACGAGCTCGAGGTTCGCGCGACCACGCCCCAACAATCGCACGATCGGCGAGGAGGATCTGGCCCGGCTCCGCCACGGCGCACAGGCGTGACGCCTCGATCACCGGCGTTCCGAAGCAGTCGCCGTCCTCGAACGTGACGTCGCCGGCGGACAGCCCGACCCGCATCGACAGCACAGCACCCTCGCGACCGCCGTAGGAGTCGAGGGCCTGCTGCATCGCGACGGCAGCGGACAACGCTTCGGCCGCACCAGGGAACGCCACGAGCACGCCGTCGCCCAGACCCTTGATGACATTGCCGCCGTGCGCTGCCGCCTGCTCGGCCAAGAGCGTGTCGTGAGCGCGCCGGAGATGTTCGGCGCTGTCTTCGCCGAGCCGAACGCGCGTCGCGGTTGAGCCGACCAAGTCCGTGACCAGGATCGTCGCCGTCTGCGCCATCTTTCCCCCGGCAAAGGCTACGTCGAATCGTCTCGGCGCTGCCGACGATGGCGAGCGATCCAAGCCCGCCGCGGGGCGGTCGCTTGCCCCTGACGATCACGGGCGAGCCATCGTGTCGGGTGTTCTGGTTGAACGGCTTGCGCCGGGTGCTCAGTCGAGTTCGATCCCGGCGTCGTGGTCGATGGCGAGGTGTTGCGCCTTGCTGCGTTCGAGGCTGCGGCCAAGTCGGGCGAGCGGATCGCGCGTGTGTAGGTGACCGTGATCGTGTTCGATGGTCGGGGCGCCGACGAGGTAGATGCGGTTCTCAAGGGCTCCACGTGAGACAGCGATGCCCTTGCGCAGATTGCTCTGGGACGCTTCTGAAACTCGCCCGGAGAGCAATCACCGGCGCACCCCCAGGGGAATTCAATTGTACCTCGAGAAGCATTCGCTCAAGTCTGCCCAAATAGCGACCGAGACCTGAGCGAGACGGCAAAAGAGGAGCCCGATGAGGCGCGGAACCAAATTCACGGTCATGGTGATCGCTGTCGTCGGCGCCGCGGTCGTTCTCGCGAACGCACTCGCCTCCAGCGTGGATGCAGCGAAATATTCAACGTTCGCGGATTACGACCAGGCGCGCCAGAGCGCGGGCAGAGGTGGCGCCGGGATCGTCGTACTCGTCATGTTGGTGATCTTCGGATTCGTGTGCAAGAAGATCGGCTATCGCGGACACGACACCTTCTTGCAACTCATTCCCATCGCGGGCATCTACTTCATGGTGAAGTTCATGTGGCGCTGGGCGAGCTTGCCGGACGAGGTCTATTGGACCGTCGCGCCGAGCGGCAACGCACCTGCGATACCCGGAACGGTCCCACCTGGCATGTACCAGGTGCCGGGTGAGCCCAGCATGATGATGTATTGGGACGGCGGCAGGTGGAGCGGTCAGAAGGTTCCGTCCCAGCCGCCGCAGCCTGTCGCACCGCCATCTAACTGAAAGCCGACCGACGGCGGGCGTGAAGCAGGCGCGCCACCCGAGTGCGCTCTCCCCCGAGGGGCAGCTTGCGCATCGGAGTCCGCGTGACGGCTCGCAGCCCGTTGATTCCCGACGACGGCACCCAGCTGGGTGCTGAGAAGCTCGTCGGCAGGTCGCGGAGCGCTGAACGCCTACAGGTCGAGTTCGGCTCCGGCGGGTTCTGGGCCGAGGCTGAGTGTGAGTTGCGTGGTGGCTTTGTGGAGTAGTTCGCGGGCGTGTTGTTGGTCGTAGTCGTGTTGGCGTTGGTCGCCGAGCGGGTTGTGCGGGTCGGTGACGTTGTGCTGGTGGCCGTACTGCTCGATGGTGCGCGCGGTGTCGTTCCACGTCCGGCGGTCGTTGTCGTCGCTCGGGTAGGGGCCGAGCCTTGCGAGGTAGGCGGGTGGATTGTCGTGGTAGCTGGTGACAAGTTGGTTGACGCGCGATGCGACTTCGTACTCGATGGTCGTCAGTCTGGTGAGCTCGTCGCCGTGCTCGACGGCGAACGTGTCGTGTGTGGCTTGTTGGCCGCGGGCGACCGCGAGCGCGTGATGGGTGTGGTCGAGTTGGCGGTTGAGGTTGTCGACGGCTTGGCTGACGAGCAGTCGCTCGGTCGTGCGGGAGCGTCACCCTCCGGAACGGGGCGTGCCCAATTCCAGACCCACGTGCTCAACACGCAAGCCCAACCGGAACGTACCCGCCACCACCAACACGACGGTGGACCCCAACCCCAACTAGCACCCACCCATCCTCACTGGGCATTATGTGCTGGGCGCCACCCCGACGAGTCATGACGCTGGTCGCGGTGAGACGGTGCCGACGTTGCAGACTGAGGGGAACTCATGCGTGCTCGACCGGTCGTGACCTTGACACTGGCAGCTCTGCTAATCGGCGCCTGTGGATCAACCGCGAAATCGGTAACGCCGGAGAAACCGACCACGACGACGAAGGCTGCGACGAAGGCTCCGTCGGCCACTCCCTCGCCATCGACGCCCGTCACGGACTTGAATGGTCATCAGATCGTCGGCGTGAAGGCGCAGGACGTCGTTGCTGAGGCGGTGGCCGACAAGCCGCTCGACCGTGCCACGCACGCGCTCCTCGCGGCACAACTCGTCGCGGCGCGCGCCGTGGCCATGCGCTACCCGACGGTTGCCGATGTCACGGCTGCGGGCTACTACCTCGTTGGAGGCGGCTTCGGTCCGGGAAGCGGCGCGCACTACATCGGCGGCGGCGGGTTCTCCTTCAACTTCGATCCGAGCCACCCGCTCGCACTGATCTACGACGGCATCCACCCCACGTCCCAGATGGTCGGCCTCATGTACTACAGCATGGGCACCGCACCGCAGGGTTTCGCGGGCCCAAACGACCACTGGCACCGGCACAGCGGTGTGTGCCTCGGAAACGGGAGCGACGTGCTCTTCCCGCCCGACTCCGATGTCACCGCGAGGAAGTGCGCGATAGCGCACGGCTCCTACATGGCGGTGACGGGGTGGATGGTGCACGCATGGGTCGCGCCAGGGTGGGAAAGTCCGAAGGGCGTATTCTCACACGAGAACCCGGATCTCCCTTGCGCCGACGGCACGTTCCACACCGACGCGATAGGACGATGCCAAGGGTCGTAACACGGCGCCGTACCTGACGGAGACCACGCGCACAGATCTGCCTGATTGAGTATCCGCGTGAGGCGTTGCGGGTTTCCGTAGCGTCGAGGTTCGGTGGGTTGGCTCTCGAACTGCCTGCCGTCGCGGGTTCGCGTCTGGCTCACGAACGAAGCTGCCTGCCTACCGGAACTCACCGCGGTGTCACCAGCACGGCCGGGCTCATGAGCGAGCAACGCGCTGCAGTCAGTGCGGGGCTTGGCTATGCCAAACTGACCCTATGGGGAGGGTGGTGCGGGCCGCGAGCGTCCTCGTCGGACTCGGCGGCCTCACCTTCCTGATCATCGCGGGGACCATCGCGTTCGGGTCGTTCAAGTACGCGACTGTCGACTGCGGCAGCGTCGTCTCACCTAAGGACCCCACGAACCGGGTCTTCTCCCGCACCTCAGCGATCCCTCCCCGGCTGCTCGCGGCCCGCAACCACTGCAACGACATGCGCTCGTCCCGCGCGGCACGCTTCGTCGTCATGACGGCGATCGGTGCCGCCCTCATCTTCGTGTTCTTGGCCACGCCGACCCTCGCACGACGTG
>JALYLU010000371.1 GCA_030774075.1 Actinomycetota bacterium
CGACGCCCGGACGGCTGTATGCCACCGCGGAGGTACTCGAGCGGTCAGGGACGTTGTTCGCTACCGAGGCGCTGGAGCCGTTCCACGTCAAGGGCAAGACGCACACCGTGCAGGCGTACGCGGTCGGCGCGGTTCAGGGCGCTCGCGGCGCGGAGCTGTCGTCGCTCCCGTTCGTCGGACGCGAAGACGAGCTCGAAAGGCTCGAGAAGGCCTACCGAGTCATCAGCGCCGGCTCCGGCTCGGTCCGGGTCATCGAAGGCGACCGCGGCAGCGGCAAGAGCCGACTGCTGCACGAGCTGGTCCTGCGGTGTGACGCGCCGGTGTTCAAGCTGCAGGGTGAGGCGTACGCGACTGCGATCCCGTACATGCCCTGGCGTGCACCACTGCGCGAGTTGCTGCACGTCGACGCGAGCGATCCCGTGAAGGCCGGCCTCCAGCTCACCGACGCGATCAGCGCGACCGCGCCTGATCAGTTGCCGCTCGCACCATTGCTCGGCCCGGTCCTCGACGTCGAGCTCCCGCCAACGGCCGAGAGCGCGGCGATCGCGCCCGAATTTCGCCGGGAGCGCCTCGCAGATCTCATCGTCCAGGTACTCGGTGCCGCGCCCGTCTCGCGGCTCGTCATCGTCGACGACGCGCAATGGCTCGACGGCGCGAGTGCGAGCATCCTCGAGCGCGTCATCGCGGCGGCCCGCGGGTTCCCGTGGATGATCGTGGTCGCCCGCCGGCCGGACTCGTCGGGGTCCCGCACCGCAGCCGGCGGCGCCGATATGAAGCTCGAGCCCATCGCCGAATCGACGTTCAGCGAACTCGTCGATGCGGTCACCGTCGGGGCGCCGCTGCGACCGCAAGAGCGCGACCAGCTCGTGCGCCGAGCCGCGGGCAATCCGCTGTTCCTCGAGGAGCTTCTTCGCGTGGCGCGCACGACCGGCTTCGACGCTTTACCCGAGACGCTCGACGCGGTTGCCACCCGGGAGATCGATTCGCTGTCGCACGCGGCGCGGCGTGTCGTTCGTAGCGCCGGGGTGCTCGGACAGGTCTTCGACCGGGAGCTGCTCATCGAGCTCCTCGGCGACGACGTGCTCGACGACGCGACCTTGGCCCAGCTGGCAGCGATGCTCGTTGCGAGCGAGGGACGCCTGCAGTTCCGGCACGCATTGCTTCAAGAAGCGGCGTACGAGAGCCTGCCGTTTCGTAAGCGCGTCGAGTTGCACCGCCGCGCGGGCGAGGCGATCCTTCGGCTGTCGACGAGCGACGGTGAAGCAACCGACGCCCTGCTGTCGATGCACTTCTTCCGCGCGCAGGATTGGGCGCGCACGTGGACGTATGCACGCGTCGCCGGTCGGCACGCGGCGTCGGCCTATGCGCCCGCGGAGGCGGCGACACATCTCGAGCGCGCGATCACCGCGGCGCGGCGGCTGGGTGACGTCCCGAGTGAGGAGATCGCGGAGCTGCTCGTCGAGCTCGGGGAGGCGCTCGTCACGCTCGGCGTGTTCGACAAGGCTGACGACGCATACCGGCGAGCCGCGGCGGCGTTGCGGCACGACCCGATCGAGCATGCCCGCGTTCTCGAGCGCCGTTCGTACGTTCGCGGCGAATGCCAGGGCCGGCTGACAGCCGCCATTCGCGACATCCGGGCGGGCATTTCGCTGCTCGCCGCGGTGGAAGGTTCCGACATCGTTGCCGATCGAGTGCGCGCGCAGCTCTTGGCGCGCGAGGCCGACTTTCGCTTCAAACAGGGCCGCCTACGCGAAGCCGCGAGGCTGTCCGGCCAAGCCATGGTCGATGCCGAGCGGGTAGGAGAACGTCGCGCCCTCGCCGTGGCCATGGGCGTCCTCGACTCGTGTCTCGTCGAATTGGGCCGACCCGAGGAGGCCACGCACATGGCCGAAGTGCTCGGCCTCTACGAGGAGCTCGGTGATCAGCTGTACGTCGCGATCACGCTCGGCAATCTCGGCGGGGTGTCGTTCTTCGAGTCGAACTGGGAGCAGGCGGCCGACTACTTCATGCGGTCCGCCGAGGCCGGCAAGAAAGCCGGCGATCTCGCGATTGCCGCAATCGCGCACACGAATCTCGCCGAGGTGCGCGTCAACCAGGGTCGTCTCGAGGAAGCCGAAGCCCTGCTCGTTCCCGCAGTCCGCACCCTCGAGTCATTCGAATATCTCATCGCCGCCGCGTTGGCGACGCTGCACCTCGCCCGTACGCGCGCCTTCCTGGGCGACCACGACGCGGGCTTGGCCATGCTGGAGGCCGCAACGAGAACGCTCGATGACGCGAGCGTGCTCGTCGGGTCGATCGAAGCGCGAGCCCGCCTGGTGGAGGTCAGCGCCTTCGTCGGCGATTCTGATCGAGCTGCACGGGCGCTCGCCGAGGCACGCGAGCTCGAACGCGAGCTCGGCGAAACGCCGCTTGCGGTCCTCCTCGACCGGGTCGAGGTCACGCTCACCGCGATGTCGGGCGACGGTACGAGCGCCGCGGCCCGACTCGCGCAAGCAGTCGCCCGGGCCCGTGACGATGGCGCGAAGTACGACCTGCTGTTGCTGCTCGAGTTGGCCGACCGAATGGGGCTCGAGGCGGACGCGCGCGAGCGCGAGGAACTGGCGCGCGAACTCGGCGTCGTTCGTTTCGTTGCGCTCCCGGAGCGGTTGGCGAGCGCCGCCCGCGCTCGATATCTCTGACGACCTAGTGCCTCCAGATGATGTCGCCGAGGCCGTCCCACGTCTCGGTGATGTGGGCGACCGTCACGCCACTCCCGACCGGGTATTCCACGTAGTCGACGTGGCGCGAGGTCGCGCACCACGGGGGAGGATCGTACGGAGGACTCGTCTGCGCGCCCGGATCGACAGCCGCGCAATACGTCTCATCGTGGAGCACTAGGTCGCCGAAATCGACTTTCGTCACCGGGCAGGCCGGCACATTCGGGTCGGAGACCCCGTCGGCCCGGCAGTACGTGAAGTAGCCCCAGTCGAAGCTCGCGGTCATGTGCGCGCCGGCGGCCTGCCGCGACAGGAACGTGACCGACTTGTCTTCCGAGCTCGCGCTGAACTCCGTATACGACTTGCACGACGACCCGGGTAGCAAGGTGAGGGTTGCTTTGACGTCGTTCGAGCTCGTCGTGATCGACTCACCCGGGCACACCTGGCCCGCGAGTGTGAACGTCGACGTCGGGCCCACGACCGAGACCGAACCCGTCGAAGGTGTGAGCACGCGGATCTCGACCGAATCGAAGCCCCCCGCCACAGTGCCGGTGTCGGCGGTAATCGGCGTCCCCCCGGCCCCACCGGAGATCGAGAAGTTGGTCGGCGTTCCGACGGGTGTCGACCCGAGGAGCTTGATGAGCTGGCCGGTGGTCGGCGGGCCGGGGATCGTCGTCGGCTTGTCCTCGCGCTGGAGTTGGATCTGCGCACGCGTGAAGAGCCGCCCAACCGTCAACGTGTTCGAGCCGGGGCGGAAGATGAGAGCTTCGTTGACCTCGATCGACCATGCCTGCGGAATCCGGCACACTCCGGTGCGCGACTTGTACGCGCCGACGATGGCGTTCACCGAGCTCCCGCCGTAGCCGTTCGCGTAATACTTCGCACTAAAAGCGAGGATCGCCGGGCCGTTCGGAGTGGGTGTCGCACATCCGCCGCCGCTCGTCACCGACTGATTCGTCGGTGCCGAGCCATCGCCCGGAATGTACCTGATGTACGTGCCGCTGGCTCCCGTGGTCTGGTTGTACTGGATCTTGTCCGGGTTGGTCGAGGTCGCGGCCGCGCCTTCGAGCTGAACCCAGAGACCAGTGGCGATCAACGACGTGATGGTCCCGAAAATCAGGGCGTGACGACGCAGCCCCTTGAGCCCGTGCATCTCAACCTCCCGCAGCGATGCCAGCTTCCGCAGGGGATGGATACACCTCCGGAGGACGGCGACGCAAATACTTGCGCCGAATACGTGGCGATGCGCGCCTTATGGGACTTTCGATCCACTCGCGCAACTCGTGGTCGGCTCAGCGATGGTCGGTCGGAAGTCCGGCCGCCTTCCAGGCTTGGAACCCCCCGATGACGTCCGTGGCGAGATGCAGGCCCAACTGTTGGAGCGACGACGCGGCGAGGCTCGATGCGTATCCCTCGTCGCATACGACGATGACGACCTCGTCGTGTGATGTCACCTGCGGTATGCGGTCCGCGCCGACCGGGTCGAGGCGCCACTCGAGGACGTTGCGGTCGATCGTCAGCGCGCCGGGAATCGTGCCGTCGCGCGAACGCTGCTCCGACGGCCGGATGTCGACGAGCAACGCGCCGTTCGCGGCTGCGCGCTCGGCCTCGGTCGCCGTGACGCGCCGGATTGACGCGCGCGCCTCGTCGAGCAGCTCGTCAACGGTGCGCGTTCGGCTCATTCGGTCGCAAACGTATCCATCTCGACGAGCTCGCGCCGCATCACGCGGAGCTCGGACTCATCGGTCAACTCGTAGTGATGCATCGCCTCGAGCGGCGGCGAGTACACGTGAATGCTCGCCGCGGTCACATTCGATTCGTTGGCAACCTCGTGCACATGTGACGCCGACATCGGGCGGTGATCGCGCTCGCGCAGCTCACGTCGGAGCGGTCGACCGACACCGGCGGGATTCGGGAGGTGCTCCACCAGGTCACCCGCGACGACGTAGAGCGCGCCCGCCGAGCCGCCGTGGTCGTGCAGCACCGTGCGGCTGCCCGCTGCCCATCGAATGAGCCAGATGTCGTGCGTCGCGCTGCGATGGACGCGCGCCGACGTGCGTTCACCGGGTGGAGGACCTGCGACCACCTCGAAGCTTGCGGAAAACGAGTAGCCGACGGCGATCGCGGCCAGCAACCGCATCGGCAGCTGTCGCGGCAGCGCAAGCATGGCTTTGGTGTCAGCGTGCGCCACCGCAGTTGGTGCGGCCGTCTCGACGATCTGCAAGGTTGCTCCTTCACCACATACGGCAGTGGGAACCGAACGAGCAGCAGGACCGCCCGGGGAGGCTGCGTCCTGCTGTTCGCCGGTTCGTCGGCGGTTGATCGCTGCGGCGGGGTCTCCCGCGTGCCGGTAGACGCGGTTGCGCCCACGGACGGGACGGGGATCGTCCATGAGCGACGACCGAGCCGCTACGGATCGCCGCGGAGTTCGACGGTTCGGAGGAGCCTGGGGGAGAAGGCACCTCGTCGCACCCTCGACCGCGCGTGATCCGCAGACTGAACGCGGGGAAGTCGCAGCGATTCAGCCGCGGACGGTCATCGCTTCGTACACAGCTCGTCGAAGGCCAGCCGCGTCAGCTCGCCCCACTGATCGTTCATCGATCGGCGCGGCAGCTGCGAGCGTCGGCGACGGAACTGCATGTTGGCAGCATAAGTTCGAATCCTGACCTGTCAAGTCATATTTTCGAGCACGAGCTCGGCCAGGGACGCGCGGTGCAGGGTC
>JALYLU010000372.1 GCA_030774075.1 Actinomycetota bacterium
TTGCTCGGTCTCGGCGGCGTCCTTGGTGAGCACGAGCGTGCCGAGGCGGGTGGTCGTGATCTCCGACGGATCGCGCCCGACCTCGGTGCAGTGCGCGCGCATCACGTCGAGCTTGTGGCGCACCGTCTCCGGGCCGCCGCTCACGTTGCACATGTCGGCGTACTGTGCGACGAGTCGCAGCGTGCGCTTCTCGCCGCCTCCGCCGATCATGATCGGCGGCCCGCCGGGCTGAACCGGCTTGGGAACGTTTCGGGCGTCGTCGGTCTGGTAATAGCGACCCTTGAAGGACGGCCGTTCGTCGCGGAACATCGCGCGGCAGATCTGAACTGCCTCCTCGAGTCGATCGAGGCGCTCGCGCGCGGTGGGGAACGCGAAGCCGTAGCCGACGTGCTCGACGTCGTACCACGCGGCGCCGATCCCGAGGATCGCCCGTCCGTGCGAGACGACGTCGAGCGTCGTCACCATCTTCGCGAGCATTGCGGGATTGCGGTACGTGACTCCGGTGACGAGCGTCCCGAGTTGTACCCGCTCGGTACGCGCCGCCAGCGCCCCGAGCAGCGTGTACGCCTCGAGGATCGGTTCGTCGGGACCACCGAGCGCCGGCAGCTGCCAGAAATGATCCATCACCCACACCGACGCGAAGCCACTTTCTTCGGCGGCGAGCGCGTGGGCGAGCGTCCGGTCGAACATCTCGATGTCGGGCGCACCGGCGTGACGGAAGCCCGGGATCTGAAAACCGAATGTCGTCATGGCCCGGACGCTATCGCTCGCGGTGCGGCCCTACTTCCGCGCGAGTAGCTCGTCCACGACGAGCGCCAGCCGTCGCAGCTGGCGGCCTCGCATGGCCTCGATCTCGACGATGGCGCCGTCGGTGAACGCGAACGCGACTCCGGTGACAATGCCGTGACGTACGGCGACGATCTGCGCGAGCTGCCCGAGGTCTACCGCACCCGCGTAGCGCGACGGCGTGCGGCCCCAGAACGTCGGCTTGCCGAACAAGACGCGCTGCTCGGTCGCGGCTACGACCATGTCGGGAGATACGAGCGGGAAACCCGACGCGATGGCCGCGTCGTGCCAAACGTCGAAGGCGCGTAGGCGCATGCGCCCCGATCCGAGCGCGAACGTCGCCCGAACGCTCACGGCGGCGGCGCCCCGGAAGCTCGCCCGGGCGACCGCGAGCAGCTTCTCACCCGGTTCGAGCTCGACCAGCTCGCCGCGCTTCACCGTCAAACGCGCTCGAGCACCGTGCCCGTGCCGAGCCCGCCCCCGCAGCACATGGTGACGAGTGCGTACCGTCCGTCGATCCGCTCGAGCTCGTGCAGCGCGGTCGTGATCAGACGGGCGCCGGTCGCGCCGACGGGATGGCCGAGCGCGATCGCGCCGCCGTTGGGGTTGACCCGGGCCATGTCGGGCTTCAACTCGCGCTCCCACGCGAGCACGACCGATGCGAACGCCTCGTTGATCTCGATCGTGTCGAAGTCGTCGATCGTGAGTCCGGTGCGCTCCGTCATGCGACGGGTCGCGTCGATGGGGCCGGTGAGCATCAGGACGGGATCGACGCCGACGAGACATTGGTCGACGACTCGCGCTCGCGGTCGCAGCCCGAGCTCGCGCGCTTTGCGGGCGGTCGTCAGGAGCACTGCGGCCGCGCCGTCGGTGATCTGCGACGACGACCCGGCCGTGTGCACGCCGTTCTCACGCCCGACCGGCTTCAGCTTTGCGAGCGCCTCGAGCGAGGTTTCCCGCAGCCCTTCGTCACGCTCGACCCGGTGCGTCGTTCCGGTTGGTTTTCCGTCCGCGTCCACGTCGGGTGCGTCGACCGGCAAGACCTCGCGCTCGAAACGGCCTTCGGACCACGCCTGCTGCGCGCGTTGCTGCGAGAGCAGGCCGAACTGATCACAGTCGGCGCGCGTGATGCCCCACTCGTCGGCGATGCGCTCCGCACCCTCGAACTGACTCGTCAGCTCGTAGCGCTCGCGGTACGACGGCGGGTTCGGACGGCCGAAGTCGTTGCGCACCGCGGCACCCAGCGGCACCCGGCTCATCGACTCGATGCCGCACGCGAGCGCGACGTCGACGACGCCCGAGGCGACCATCGAAGTCGCGAGATTCGCGGCCTGCTGCGACGAACCGCACTGACTGTCGACCGTGGTGCCGGCGACCTCGAGCGGGAGTCCCGCGCTCAGCCAGGCCGTACGCGCGATGTTGAACGTCTGCTCTCCGACCTGGCTCACACACCCGCCGATCACCTGACCGACCTCGCGAGGGTCGATGCCTGCCCGTTCGATCGCCGCGCGCTGCACGAGACCGAGCAGATCGGCCGGATGCACCGTCGACAGCGCGCCGTTGCGGCGTCCGAGCGGCGCTCGTACCGCCTCGACGATGACGACGTCGTGATCGCTGAGCTCGGGCACGGCTGCTCCTCGGAGGATCGGAACCGGAGTCGGGTGAATCGTAGTGGTGACCTCTCGAGCGAGGTCGGTGGTGCCAGGATGGCCGCGTGCGAATCGCCGTGATCATCGGGTGCTGCGCGACGCTGGTTCTCGGCGCGTGCGGTGGGAGCAACAAGGCGACGGTGTCGACGGAGCCGACGACAGTCTCACCGGCTGCGTCGACCACTACGACGACCGTCGAGCTCTCGACCACGTCGCTGCCGTGCCAGCCGCTCCCGGTCCCGACAACTCCCGTGACCAGCCCGACCACCGCGCAACCATCGCTCCTCACGAACGTCAAGGAGCTCGGAGACGACTGCGTCGACCACGTGATCTTCGACTTCAACGGAAAGGGGACCGACCCGCCCGGCTACTCCGTGACCTACGGCACCGCACCGTTCGTCGGCGACGCGTCGGGCGCACCCGTCGCGGTCGCGGGAAGTGCGTTCGTGGTGGTCAAGGTCAAGCCGGGGTACGGCTACGACTTCGCCACCGGCACACAGACGTACAACGGTCCGAAGAGCGTTCCGGTCGGACACACGAACCACGTCCGCGCGATCGTCGAGACCGGCGACTTCGAAGGCGTGCTCACATGGGTGATCGGCCTCGACTCGAAGCGCGCCTTCAGCGTGCAAGCGACGGGCACACCCGGCCACCAGCTCGTCGTGACGATCAGCTGAGCGCCCGATCTGAGATTCAGCGGCAGTCGAGAATGACCTTGCCGAACGTCGCGTCCGATTCGAGGAGGGCGTAGGCCTCCTCGGCTTGCGCCAGCGGGAGCGTCGCCTCGACGACCGGCGCGATCCGTTCGTCGGCGAGCAGAGGTACGACATCGCGCACGAACGCGTCGGTCGCCGCGGCTTTCTCCGCGACATCGCGCGACCGCAGCACCGTGCCGATGAGGGTCAGGCGCTTGGCGAGGATCGACGAGACCGGAAGCGTCGCCCGGGCACCCGCGATCATCCCGATGCACACGATGCGTCCCTTCGGCGCGGCCGCGTTGACGTCGGCGATCACGTAGTCGCCTCCGACGAGATCGAGAGTCACATGCGCGCCGCCGTCGGTCGCCTCGACGATTGCCCACGCGAGCGCGTCGACGTCGAGCGCGCCGTCGGCGGTGCGCGGCGGTTGGATGCCTGCGTCGAGCCCGAGTGCTCGGCAGCGTTCGATCTTGTCCGAGGTGCGCGCGGTGCCGACGACGCGCGCGCCGAGCGCCCGCGCGAGCTGCAGCGCGGCGGTTCCGACGCCGGAGCCGATCGCGTGCACGAGCACCCATTCGCCGGCGGACACGTGGGCTTGCGTGACCATGGCGTCGTGTGCCGTGAGGAACGCCTCGGGCACGCCGCCCATCGCGACGAGATCGAGGTGCGCAGGCACCGCCGCGCAATGAACCGCCGGGACCGCGACATATTCGGCCTGCGCGCCACCGCCCGTGATCCCGAAGACGCGATCACCGATTGCGGGCGCGCGGGCACTCGCGGCGACGTTCGCTCCGATCGCCGCGACGACGCCCGCAAACTCCATGCCCGGAATATCGGCCGGTACACCGGGCGGCGCGGGGTAGCGACCGGCGCGTTGCAGCAGGTCAGCGCGGTTGAGACCGGCGCCGTGGACGCGCACGACCGCGCCGTCCGGGCCCGGCTCCGGGACCGGACGGTCGGCCAGCTCCAAGCGGCCGTCGACGATCGTGATCGCGCGCACGAGCCAGGAACCTAGCGGGTTGCAGGGCGGACTCGGGCCCGGCGCTACCGTCGAGGCGTGGCCGCTGGGCTCGTGATCATGGATGAGGACGGGAACGAGGTCGTGCTCGACGCGCGCGAGAGCGAATGCCTCTTCGCTCTCACCGGCGGCCTCGAAGCCGCGACCGTCTCGGCGTGTCCCGCCTGCCGCTGCCGAGTGCTCGCCGCCGTCGCGCTCGTCGATCTGCTCGACGCGGCGCCCCCGCACCGGCGCGGCCCCGAGCTCATCGATCTCGCTGACGAAGCGCCGACGCTGCACCTGTTCGTCGTCGACGGCGCGAGCGACTGCGAACACCCGCGTTGGCTCGACCCGCTGTTCGACGAGTGGTTGGAAGCGGGTGTTGCTCCCGGTCCGAACGTGCGCCGCTGATCGCGCGGATCAGACGAAGCGACAAATCTCGTCGTACGCGTCGCGCACGTCGCGCATGAAGGCCGTGGTGTCGACGATCGCGGCCGGATCGATGTTCAGCCCGAGGTGTACGTCGTCGCAGTACGACAGCATCGTTACGGTGAGTGCGCATCCCGTGCGGGGGCCCATCGGATAGCTGCCGAGGATGCGGGCGCCGGCGAGGTAGAGCGGCACCGGGCTGCCGCGGAGATTCGAGGCGCCGAAGTCGATCGTGCGGGTCTGGGATCGCGTCATCGCGACGAGCAGCGACGTCGGCAGACCCGAGATGAGGGCTGCGAGGCCCTCTGCGGCGCCCACCGCGCTCTCGCGTTTCGCCGACGACAACCGCTCGTGCACGTCGCCGAACAACGTCCGAAGGTCGTGTGCGGGTTGGATCGGCACGAGGACGCGGGCGGGTACGAATCTATTCGTCGCCGTGTCGCCGTGCCGGCGGGTGCTGATCGGCATCGCCAGCCGCAACTCGTCGACCGCGCTTCCGGCGCGCTCGTGGTATCGACCGAGCGCGCTCGCCAAACCGGTCACGAACACGTCGTTGACGCTCCCGCCGAGCTTGGTCGCAGCCATGCGCAGCGGCTCGAACGCGATCTCGTGGACCTCGAAGTGCCGCCGGAGAGAGCGGCCGTTCATCTCGTCGGACCGGGCCGAGTCGGTCACGAACGCTTGGCGCTGGATCGAGGCCAGGACGCCAGCGGCGACCGTCGCCCGGCCCGGCACCTCGCTCGGATGGGCGACGACATGCCCCGCGGTTTCGATCGAGCGTCGCACCGCACCGAGGCTGCGCTGCGCCGCGTCCGCAACGGCGTCTCGCGTCGCCGA
>JALYLU010000373.1 GCA_030774075.1 Actinomycetota bacterium
CCGCAACACGGTGCCTCCAGGGGCGGCGCCGCCGTCGCGGCACCGCCGTCACGTCGGTCGGGACGCGTGATTGTACGGCAGCGCCCGGGTGCGACTAGCCGCTTCGCGCCGGGGTCGGGGAGGTCGCGCCGCCGGTCGGAGCCGGTGCGCCGACACCGGGAGTCGTCGTGCCCGCCGCACCCGTCGTACCGCCGGTGGCCGAGGGGACCACGGCGGGCTGGGTGAAGATGCGTCCGGAGATCTGCATCTGCATCTTTCCCGAAGTGAACACGTTCCCGCGCGTGGCGTTCGGGGCCGACCCGGGCGTGCCGGTCCCGGCGGCGGCGGTGAGGGTCAGCGTGTCGAGTACGAAGAGTCGCTTCAGGTCGGAGAGCCCGCTCACGTACCGCGCCAACTGGTCTTCGGAGCCTTGGACACTGATCCCGACGGTGATCGTCGCGATATTGGCCGCCGAGGTCGGGGGAGCCGGCGTGATCGATTGCCAGTCCGCACCCGACGAGACGCGCAGCGCGTCGATGCTCCGGAGGAACGATGCCTCCGCGGCGTCGAGCGGGACGGCCGCGAGCAGCTCGTCGGTCGACACGCCTTGACCGTTCGCCTTCTTCGACGCGGCGGAGTTGAGATCCCGGCGCAGGCCGGCCGCGGTCGCGTCGGCTTGGTGCGCGGCGGTCTTCGCCTTCGACGCCTTGCTCTCCATCGGCGAGTACACGACCCGGTACCACAACAGACCGACGAGCAACACGACGATCGCGCCGATGACCAGGTTCTTCGTCCTTACTTGCACTTCGCCCCCTTAAAGAAGGTCTCGAGACGATGCCCGCGCGCACTCGATCCGAGCGACGCCGTGACGGTGAATTGCACCGCGCCGGCGCCGGTCGGCGCCTGGGCGGTCGACACCCACAACACGGTGAGGTCGGTATCGGTCCGCAGCGAGTCCAGCAAGGCGGACACCGACGGCAGGCCGGGCGCGACCCCACCCATCGAGACGGTTCCGCCGGGCGTGAGAACGCTGGCGCACAGGTCGTTGGAGTTCGCGATGGGTGTGGTCGTCGCGCCCGCGGTCCCCGTCCCAGCGGTGCCACTCCCGGGCGCGCCGGTCGCGGTGGGCGTGGACGCCGCCGTGGTCAGCGGAGCAGGCTCGGCCGCAGGAATCGTGTGCGTACCCGTGAACGACGTCAGGGACACCCCCGGGGGCAGCTTCAGGCCGATGTTCGCAAGGATCGCCGTCCATGCCACGTCTTGGCCGAGCACGCTCCTGACCTCCGCCTTGAGCGTCGCGGCCGATGTCGCGCCCGCGCCCGCCTGGACCGGACCCTGCTCCTGGAACAAGAGGTCCGAGCGCAGCTTCTTGACCGCAGACTGCGCGGCGACGTTCTTGGCCTGCGCGCTCGACTGGTCGTGGTGTGCGAGATACGTGCCGCCGGCCAGTGCCACTACCGCTACCAATGCCGCGGCGGCGGCGCGCTGGTCGATGCGGCTGCGTATACCCGTCGCCGAAATGCGGCGGCGGGGCAGCAGATCGATGACGACCCCGAGATTCGCGCCGCCGAGCGCGAGCCCGACGGGAGCCGGGAGATAGGGCTCGAGGCGCGGCAGCTCGTCGGTTGCGAAACCGATGTCGCCGATGCGCAACAGATCATGCATGTACGCCGGCTCTACCGGCACGCCGACGAGCGCGGACAGCCGCTCGGGCAGGCCGGGAAGCTGCGCCGAGCCGCCGGTGACGACCACGCGCCGCAGTTGCGCCGATCCGGGCTGGTTCCGGTAGTAGTCGATCGAGCTGCGAACCTCGTCGAGCAGGACCGACAGGGGGCGATCGAGCGACGTGCGCGCCCGCGCGACCATCTCGTCGGAGCCCGGATTGGCGAGCGCGCGCTTCAAGGCCTCCGCGGCCTCCGTAGGGATGCCCAGGTCGGTCGCGATCGCGTCGGTGAGCTCGCGCCCGCCACTCCCGAGCACGCGCACGAACTGCGGGACGCCGTCCTCGTGCACCGCGATCGCGGTGACGCCGCCGCCGAACGACACGATGCCCTCGGCACCGGTGCCTTCATCGACCGCGATGGAGCCGCCGCCCGCATGCGCCATCACCGCGGCGGGATGCGCCAGCGCACGAGTCAGGGCGAGGGGGATGAGGTCGACCGCACCGACCTCGAGCCCGCCGGCCTCGACCGCGGACACGAGCCGGGCCACCGTCGCTTCGTATGCCGCGACCAGGAGCACTTGCATCGTGGGCTCCGCGCCGGAATCGGGTGCGGGAGTCGAGGTGCTCAGGATCGCGAAGTCGAGCACCGCGTCCTCGATCGGGATCGGAATGAGGTCAGCGGCCTGGAACTGCAACGCGCTCATCAGCTCGTCGCGGGTCATGACCGGCATCTCGACCTGGCGCACGACGACGCGCGGGCTCGCGATGCCGACGCGTACGGGCACCTTCTTCAAGCCGACCTCGGCCCGCAGGCGGGCGACCGCCTCGGTAACCGCGGCTTCGTCGGCGACCTCGCCCTCTCGCATTGCTTCGCGAGGCAGCGCGACCTGCGCGAACATGTCGAGGCGCGGCGGTGCGCCGGCGGTGACCTCGGCGATCGTCACCGCGTTGGTGCCGATGTCAAGGCCGATCAGGCGGCGGGCCATGCGTCCCCTCCTCCAAAGGTTTGCGCCTCGAGGTACTCGTCGAGGTCGCGAGCGCGGATACGGAAGTGCTTGCCGACCCGGATTGCGGGCAGCGAGCCGGCTCGGATGAGGCGGTAGACGGTCATGGTCGACACGCGCATCGCATCTGCGATCTCGCGAACTGTGAGCAGTTCGTGCTGTCGGTCGCTCACGCTCGTCAGCCCCTGTCCGTCCGGTGCCACTTCACCGAACAACAATCGACAACAACCCCATCGGGCTGTAACGCAAATGCAACGATGGTCGCTTTGGCCGAGAGGAACCGATTTGTGCAGGTGCCGAGCGGCCGAGGTTTCTATCGGCCGAGGTGCCGAGCGGCCGAGGTTTCTATCGGCCGAGGTGCCTATCGGCCGAGGTGCCGGTACCAGTCGACGAGCGGCTCGCCGAACAGCACAAAGGTCATCGCACCGGCCGCGAGGAACGGCCCGAAGGGGATCTGCTGCTTGCGCCCTCTGACCCTCACGGCGATCAGCGCCACACCGACCACCGCGCCGTAGAGAAAGCCCGCGAACAGACCCCCGGCGACCTCGCCCCAGCCCAACCATCCGAAGCCCAGGCCGAGGAGGAACGAGAGGCGCACGTCGCCGAAGCCCATGCCCTTCGGCGACACGATGTGAATGACGAAGAAGACCGCGAACGCGATCGCGCCGGCGATCGCGGCTCGCACGAACGCGCCCCAGTCGTGCTCCCCGGCGGACGCCGCCGCGAGCAGGACGATCACCGCGCCGTCAGCCGGGTACAGGATGCGATTCGGCAGGATGTAATGCTCGAGATCGATCGCGGAGAGCGCGACGAGCGCGCCCGTGAGCACGAGGTACGCGGGCAGCGCCCACGAATGGGCGAATCGGGCACCGACCGCGGCGAAGAGCACGGCCGTGAGGAGCTCGATGAACGGGTAGCGCACCGAGATCGCGGTACCGCAGCTCCGGCACCGTCCGCGGAGCATCAGCCACGACAAGACCGGGATGTTGTCGCGGGTCGCGATCTTCGCGTCGCACACCGGGCAGTGCGACGGCGGCCGCACGATCGAGTCGTGACGCGGCAGCCGCCAGATCACGACGTTCAAGAACGAACCGATGACGAGTCCGTACACGCCGCTGATCGCGGCGACCAGTGCAGTCACGACGACGCCGGCCCAGTCACGGCGCGGAAGGCTAGGCGCGGCACGATGCCGGCACGCGTCTCACGCGAGGGCGAGGTGTCCGGACGAGAATCCTTGCGGGCGGACACGAGGTCTTCGACCATCGGGCCGCATACGTACGCGAGGCCGAAGGCGAGCATCGTGAAGAAGACCGGCTGCGGGAAGGTGTGCGGCAGGCAGAACGCGCACAGCAACGAGGCTGTCAGCGCGCGCAACGCGATCGGTCGTCCGTTGCGAGCGCACCATAGGACTGCGATGACGGTCGCTGGCACGAGGTAGTAGCCGAACAGCACCGGCTCGAACAGCAGACGCACGAGCATGACTGCGCCGACCGCCGCCAGCAACGAGTCGGCACTCGGACGATGGCGGACGCGACCGGCAATGATCACGGTGGCCCCACCCCACAGGAGACGCAACAAGGTCGCGTTGGCCAGCTGTTGGTGGCCGAATGCGACCGACAGCCACATCTGTGGCTGACCGTACAGAAGGCTGGCGCGGGTGCCGGCCAAGCTCGACCACGTCGCCGAACCGGCCAGGAGGAACGGAACGAGGACGAGCGCCGGCAGCGCGAATGCGTAGAACCCGGTGAGAGATTTCCTGCCGCGCGGCGCGGCGAGGACGAGCGGCAACGCCGGCCACAGCGCCCACTGCTTGAACAGCAATGCGCCACCGAGCAGCGCGCCCACAACCCGCCAGTCGTCGCGCTCCGCGCGGAGACAGGCAGCGATCAACAACGCGCACGCGATCGTGTCCTCCGGGTGGAACCAGGCGACGGGCGCCCACGCGGCGACGACGAACACGGCTCCTTGCACGCGCCACATCCGTGCACGGTCCCCGCCGACGGCGCGCCCGGTGACGAACATGATCGGGACCATGCCCACAAGCGCCTCGGCAGGACCGAGGATGAGGAACATCTTGGGATGACGGTGCGTGAAGAAGTAGTCGCCGAGAAGATGGAAATGATCGCCGATCGCGACGAACGGCGCGAGCAGGATCGGAACTCCCGGCGTGTAGGGGTAGCCGGTCCGCCCGACCAACGGTTCGTACAAGTGGAAGATGTCGCCGTTCGCAACCGAACGCGCCGCCGGCAACGGCGTCCAGCAGTCGATGGAGATGACCCACGCGTTGACGCTCTCGATCCACGGCACGATCACGACGCGAGTAATGAGCACGAGCGCGGCGCCGACGAGCGCCAGCGTCAGCGTCCCGGCGAGGGGGGACGCGCACTGTGCCGGCGCTTCAGCGCCCGGTCGGCGATGCGCTTTGTCGCCATGGGCGTCGGTCGCGAGCCTCACGCGATCCTTCCAGGTGGCGAACGGGCAGTCCCGTGCCATCGTGTCGGTCGTGTACGTCGACACACCATGGGCCCGGGCAATGCCCGGGCCCATGACTTGCCGTGGTTCGTTGCAGATCGACTAGAAGCCGGTCTGGTTCCAGGGCGCAGCTGCCAGCGTTGCCGCCACCGTCGTGCACCCACCACCCTTGTTGTAGTACGTGCCCGCACCCGCGCCCGACGCGATATCGGCCAGGGAGAAGACCGTGCCCGACTTCGACGTCTCCGTCAGGCACACCACGTTC
>JALYLU010000374.1 GCA_030774075.1 Actinomycetota bacterium
CCGGATACGTGATCACTCGATCTGCATCGCAGACCACGAACGCCGACCAGGTTGCGGGTCGTGGCGGACATCGCAACGGGAGTGTGCGCCGGCCTCTGGCTCTTCCTGCTGACCGTCGCGGTTGCTGGCGGGGTGGTTGCGACTGGCGTCGTGCTCGTGTTGCGGTCGTTGCGCTGATTGGCCCTCTGCGAGGAGGCCGTAGCGGCTGGGCTTACAGCCCGAATGACACTCGTGTTATTCTCCCGGGCGGACCGCCTGTGCGTGCGCGTTGGGAGCGCTGCCCAACTGAAACAAGAGGGACTTCGATCCGAGGCGAGGGTGCGCAGGCTCGCGAGATCGGCGTCGTCGAGGATGATGGCCGCCGACTTGCCGCCGAGCTCGAGGCTCACGCGCTTGAGCTGCTCGCCGCAGATGGCGGCGATGCGACGCCCGGCAGCAGTTGATCCGGTGAACGCGACCTTGTCGATTCCCGTGTGCCGCACGAGGTGTTCGCCGACTTCGCGGCCTGCGGGCAGGATCGAAAACGACACCCTTCGGGATGCCGGCCTCGTCGAGGATTTCGGCCATCAGGTAGGCGTCGAGCGGCGTTTCCGGCGCGGGCTTGAGGATGATCGTGCAGCCGGCGAGCAGTGCGGGCGCGAGCTTGGCGATGGTCACGAACTGGGGAACGTTCCACGGCACGATGCCGGCGACGACGCCGACGGGCTCGTGCCGGACGATGACGTCGGTGCCGAGCATGCCTGTGCGTGTGTCTTCCCAGGGGAACTGCGCCGCGATGCCGGCGAAGGTGTTGAGAATCATCCACGACGCCGCCGACTGTCCGAGGTTCGAGAACGTGATCGGCGATCCCATCTCCTCGGTGATGATCGCGGCCATCTCGGGGATACGCGCCGCGTAGGCTTCGGCGAAGCGCTGTACCGCCTCGATGCGCTCTTCGGGCGTTGTCCTGGGCCACTCGCCGTCGTCGAACGCGGCGCGAGCCGTGGCGACGGCGCGGTCGACGTCGTCCGTCGATGCCTCGGGCACTCGCCCGACGACCTCCTCGGTGTGCGGAGAGATCACGGCGTCCGTTGCCGGATCCATCCACTCGCCGCCGATGTAGAGCTTCTCATGCACCTTCACGAACACACCTCCGAGGTCGGTCGCTTGAATCGTAGTCAGAACTTGACTATCTATGGGCTGTGGTCGTGCTCGATGCTGCCGGTCGGCCGGTTCAGGCTCAGTTCGTTGTCGCGGCCGAATGGGTCGGCATCGTCACGACCACGCAAGCCGTCGGGGTGCGGCTCCGGTTTGTGCCGGGTGGCGTTGCCCATGCCCTCGATCCGGACGAGAACGTCGTCCTGTGCGGCGTCGATCCAGATGGCCTGGAAGCGTTCGCGCTCGACTTCGCCGAGGACGAGCGGTCCTTTCGATGTGCCCAATGTCGACGGGCGGCGTTCGCCAACGGAGAGGAGCGGGTATGAGGTCGCTATGCGATTGAGCGCGAGGAATCAGCTGTCCGGATCGGTGGTCGCGGTACACGACGGAGAGGTAACGACAACGGTGAAGGTGCAACTCGAGGGCGGAGCGACGATGACGTCGTCGATCACGAAGGAAGCTGCCGAGGAGTTGGGTCTCGAGGTGGGCAAGCCCGTGATTGTTGTCGTCAAGGCCTCGGATGTGATCCTGGCCGTCGAGTAGACGCGCGTCGTAACGGCGCCCGGTACGTTGCTGACGTGGCCAAGCCGCTTCCGGATCTGTCTCTCTCGGATTGGGCCGTCCTCGCGGTGGTCGCCGAGGGCGAAACGCACGGCTGGCCCGTGGTGCTCGCGTTGCGTGCGGACGGCGCGCTTGGTCAGGTCTGGACTGTGGGACGCGCGGTCGTGTATCGGTCGCTGTCGACGCTGGTCGGGCTGGGCCTCATCGAGGAGCGGGGCGAGGCGCCCGGCGCTAGGGGCCCGCCGCGGACGATCGTGCGTGCGACGCGGTCCGGACATGCGGCTTTGCGCCGCTGGCTCGCGACACCGGTCGAGCACGTGCGCGAGGTCCGCACCGAGTTCTTGTTGAAGCTCGCATTGCTGGCTCGGGCCGGCCGCACGCCGCAGGTGCTCATCGAACGCCAAGTCGAACAGTTGGCGCCGCTTCTCCAAGCCGTTACGAAGCGGCCCTCAGGGGATGGCTTCGATCTGGTGCTGGCGCGCTGGCGTCGGGAGCAGGCGCTCGCGCTCGAGCGGTTCTTCCGGTCGTTGGCCGGCGCACGACCTGGTTCGGACATTGGACACCGCAGTGCGAGTTCCCGATAGTCTCATTTCGACTACGTCAGCTGTTCAGGTTTCGGGGTTCTCGATGAATCGTGTGTCTCGGCGTCACGCCGCGTCGGTCATGGTTGTGTTCGCGCTTGTCGCGGCCGCGTGTGGGAGTAGCAGCAAGTCATCGGGTTCGTCGCCGTCGAGCTCGTCCACGCCGACCACGACCGGGAAGCTGAGCGGATCTCTGAATGTGTTCGCGGCGGCGTCGCTCAAGGAGGCGTTCACCGACGAGAAGAAGGCGTTGGCGTCGAGCAATTCGGGGTTGTCGCTGACCTACAACTTCGCGGGCTCGCAGGCGCTCGTGACGCAGATCACGAGTGGCGCGCCCGCCGACGTGTTTGCGTCGGCCGATCAGAAGAACATGAAGAAGCTGGTCGACGCGGGTCTGGTCGAGGCACCGAAGACGTTTGCGCGGAACACGCTAGAAATCGCAGTCGCCCCCGGAAACCCGAAGCACATCACCGGTCTCGCGGATCTCGAAAAATCCGGCGTCGTGTTGGTGCTCGAGGACGCGTCGGTGCCTGCCGGCGACTACGCCCGCCAGGCATTCACCAAGGCTGGACTCCCGGCGCCCAAGCCGGCATCGAACGAACTCGACGTGAAGTCGACGCTCGCGAAGCTCACCTCCGGCGAAGCGGATGCGGTCATCGTGTATGTGACCGACGTGAAGGCCGCGGGCAACAAGGTCGTCGGCGTGACGATCCCCGACAGCCAGAACGTGATCGCCACGTATCCGATCGCGGCGGTCAAGGCGTCGAAGAACCTGGCCGCCGCGGAGGCGTTCGTCGATGAGATCGTGAGCGGCAGCGGACAGCAGGCCTTGAGGGCGCGAGGCTTCCTGTCGGCGAGCTGAGCATGAGTCGTTCCGCGGCGGCGGTTCGCGCCCGCCGGTCGGGGTCTCGGGTCCCGGTCGTCGTGGTCGTCGGCGCGGTGCTCGCGGCGCTGTTCTTCGTCGTGCCGCTGGTCGGGCTCATATGGCGCGCGCCGTGGTCGTCGTCGGGGACGGTCTTGTCGAGCACCGAAGCGCGCGCCGCGTTTCGGCTGTCACTCGAGACATCTGTCGCCGCGACCGCGATCGCGGTCGTGTTCGGCGTCCCTTTGGCGTGGGTGCAAGCACGCGTCTCGTATCCCGGACGCAGCGTCGTGCGGGCCGTCACGCTGCTGCCGATGGTGCTGCCCCCGGTTGTCGGGGGCGTCGCGCTGCTGCTCGCACTCGGCCGCTACGGCCTCGTCGGCCAGTACCTCGACCGCGTCGGGGTGCACTTGCCGTTTCATGTTGCGGGGGCGATCGTCGCGGAGACGTTCGTGTCGATGCCGTTCCTCGTCCTGACGGTGGAGGCGGCGTTCCGGTCCGCCGATCAACGATTCGAAGAGGCGGCGCGCACGCTGGGCGCGTCGCGTTTCAGTGTGTTCCGGAGGGTGACGTTGCCGATGATCCGGCCGTCGCTCGTCGCCGGTGCCGTGTTGTGTTGGGCGCGTGCCCTGGGTGAGTTCGGTGCGACGATCACGTTCGCGGGCAACTCGCAAGGTAAGACCCAAACGTTGCCGCTATTCGTGTATGTGACCCTCGAAGGTGCGAACTCCGACGCGGCGATCGTGCTCAGCCTGGTCCTGGTGGTCGTCTCACTGGTCGTACTCGTGAGTGTGTACCGCTGGCTCTCGACGCCGTGAGCGTCGACGCGGACGTTCGGGTGGCGCTCGGCAGCTTCGTGCTCGATCTCGAATTCCAAGTTGCCGACAGCGAGCTGCTCGCGGTGCTCGGTCCGAACGGTTCCGGCAAGACCACGCTGCTCCGGACCCTGTCCGGACTGCTCCCCATCGACCAAGGCCGCATCTCCATCGAGGATACGGTTGTCGACGATCCGGCCGCGGGCATCTTCGTCCCACCCGAAGAACGTTCGGTCGGTGTCGTGTTCCAGGACTATCTCCTGTTCGGTCATCTGAGCGCCCTCGACAACGTCGCGTTCGGACTCCGCGAGCGCGGCATCAGACGATCCGCGGCGCGCACGCGGGCGCACACGCTCCTCGCCGAGGTCGGCGTCGATGTCGACCAGGCGGCGCGACCGAGCGAGCTCTCCGGCGGACAAGCCCAACGCGTCGCACTCGCCCGTGCCCTGGCGACCGAACCCACGCTCCTGCTCCTCGACGAACCGCTCGCCGCACTCGACGTCCAGACCCGAGTCGACACCCGCCAACACCTGCGCGACGTGCTCGCCCGCTTCGGCGGCATCCGCGTCCTCGTGACTCACGACCCGGTCGATGCGGTCACCCTCGCCGACCGGCTTCTCATCGTCGAGAACGGCCACCTCGTGCAGCAGGGCCGCCCCGATGACGTCCTGAGCAACCCGAAATCCACCTACGTCGCCGAACTCGCGGGCGTGAACCTGTACCGCGGACGCGCCGCCGGCGACCAGATCCACGTCGGCGACGAGATCGTCGTCACGGCCGACGACCACGAGGGACAGGTCATCGCGATCATCCCTCCACACGCCGTCGTCCTGCATCGCCTGCTTCCGGAAGGAAGTAGCCGCAACGCGTGGCCCGGAACCGTCATCGGAATGGAACGCACCGGAAGCCGGGTCCGAGTTCGCATCGCCGGCCGAATGCCGATCGTCGCCGAGGTCACACCCGCCGCGATCGCGGCGCTCGGACTCGCCGAAGGCGCACAGGTGTGGGCGGCGGTCAAAGCCACGGAAGTGGAGGTACATCCCGCGTGAACGGCGTCTCTCGTCTCGTCTGCCGAACCCGTCACACTGAGACTAGTTCGTGATCCGGCCGACGCTGCGGGGCACGCAGCCGCGAAGCATGCTGGACTTGAGATCTGTCAACGAGACCCAATGGTTCACCTGATTCAGCGGCCGCCGCGTACTCCGCCGGTGCAGCGGCGTGGGCCGCGGGACCGAGCCGCGTCTACGCGCGGCTCGCAAGTCTGCTGATCGAGGCATCGATCTCGGAGGTTGTCCGTAGGTCCGTGGAACTTGAGGGGTGGTCCTCCGCTCCGGGTGCTGCTGTGAGGCAGGCTCGGAGTATCGAGTCCCGATTCCGAAACGGAAGGACCACCGCTGATGAGATCTTCACAC
>JALYLU010000375.1:0-2532 GCA_030774075.1 Actinomycetota bacterium
GCTCGATGGCGCGGTCGGGGGTGGCAACGAGAACGAGCGCCGCGCCTCGAGCGACCTCGGATACCAGCGCCGCGCGCGACGCGAGGCACGCGGCGGCCGACGCCGTCGACGGTGCGTCGGGAGCGCGGCCGCCCACCCCGACGACGGTCCAACCTTGATCCAGCAGGCCGAGCGCGATCGTCGTCCCCGCGCGGCCCGGTCCGATCAGGGCGACGGTGCGCTGTTGTTCCGCCATGGAATGTGCAAGATTACCGCCGCCTCGTGCACGCCTTCCCAAGCGGCCTGGGCGTCGACCAAGGCCGGTGCGACGTCCCGCAGCGGCGCCAGCACGAATCCACGCTCCCACATCCGCGGATGCGGCAATGTCAGATCCGGATCGGCCAGGCGGACGTCGTCGTACAGGAGCACGTCGACGTCGAGCGTGCGCGGCCCCCAGCGCTCGGCGCGCACACGTTGCGCATCCTGCTCGGTCCGCTGCGCGAGCGCGAGGAGCGCGTACGGATCGAGATCGGTCTCGATCGCGACCACGGCGTTCAGGTACGCGTCCTGGGGCGGGCCACCGACGGGCGCGGTCTCGTACACGCGCGAAACCGCGACCACTTCGACACCAACGGCTGCGCCCAGCCCGTCGACGGCCGACTGCATATGCTTGGGCCGGTCACCCACATTCGAACCCAACGCGACGTAGGCGCGACTCACCGCTCGACGCGCACGGCGACGTAATCGAGCAAGGCACGCACGGGCGGGTGCATCTTGCGCACCTCGACGACCGCGCCCACGACGCGTGGATCGGCGCGGCATACCTCGACGATGCGCGACGCCAGACGCTCGAGAAGCTGGTATCGCTCCGACGACACCACGCGGCTCACCGCGTCGCATACCGCGGAATAGTCGACGGTGTCCTCGAGGGCGTCGCTCTCGCCCGCGGCCGTGAGGTCGACGAGGAGCTCGACGTCGATCTCGAACGGTTGGGGCCGCAGCTGTTCCTCGGGAAGAACACCGTGTACGCCGAGCTCGCGTATCCCGGAGATGAGAATGCGATCCACGACTCGACGCTAGTCACCGCCGGCGCAGCGTGATAGTCCGTGGATGTGCGACGTACGAAGATCGTCGCGACCGTCGGCCCGGCCACGTCGCTTCCGCAGTCCATGCGCGCGCTGCTCGCCGCCGGCGCCGACGTGGTGCGCCTCAACGCCGCGCACGGCACCGCAGATGTAAACTCTCAACACGCGAACTTGGCGCGCGACACCGCGGCGGCGCTGGGCCGCGTCGTCGGTGTGCTCGTCGACCTACCCGGACCGAAGATGCGCACGGGGCCCGTCGTCGACGACGAGATCCGGCTCGAGACCGCGAGCGAGCTCACGCTGACCTCGGCCGCGGTCATCGGCGACGCGCACCGGGTATCGACGACTGTTCCAGAGCTCGCGCGATGGGTCGGACCGGGCGACGACATCTACCTTGCCGATGGAGCGATCGTGCTGCACGTCGAGCGTGTCGTCGATGCCGACGTGGTGTGCGAGGTGGTGCGCGGGGGCGTCCTACGCTCCCGCAAGGGGATGCACGTTCCCCGGGCGGAATCGCACGTCGAGTCGTTCACCGATGCCGACGCCGCCGCACTCCGGATGGCCATCGCGATCAAAGCCGACTTCATCGGCTTGTCGTTCGTGCGTCGTCCCGAAGACGTCGAAGGCGTTCGCGCGCGGCTTCCCAAGCGCCGGAACCGGCCGCAGCTCGTCGCGAAGATCGAGACCGCGGTCGCGCTCGACCATCTCCCCGGAATCGTCGGCGTCGCCGACGCGGTCATGGTCGCGCGCGGCGACCTCGGCATCCAGGTACCGGCCCGGCGCGTCCCGTTGATCCAAAAGGAGATCATTCGGTTCTGCAACCTGGCCGGCAAGCCGGTGATCACGGCGACACAGATGCTCGAGTCCATGACCCGCTCGCCACTGCCCACGCGCGCCGAGGTCAACGACGTCGCCAACGCGGTCCTGGACGGCACCGACGCGCTCATGCTGTCGGAGGAAACGGCGGTCGGCGAGTATCCGGCCGACACCGTGCGCACCATGAGCGAGGTCGCCGAAGCCGCGGAAGCCTGGCCGCGGGCGCGCACGACTCCGCAGGGCGCGGCCGCCGCCCTCGACGACGATCGGGTCGCCTGGGCCGTCGCCCACGCCTCGGTTCAGGCCGCGGAGGATCTCGGAGTCGCGGCGATCGTGTGCCCGACCCAGAGCGGGACCACGGCGCGCCGGGTCGCGGCGTTTCGGCCCGCGGTACCGATCGCCGGGATCTCCGCGCAACCGGACGTCCTCGGCCGGTTGTGTCTCGTCTGGGGTGTCCGACCGTTGACGGCGTCGGCCGTCGAGGGCGAAGACGGTCTCCGGCACGCGGTAAAGGCGGCGCGCGACTGCGGGCTCGCGCACAAGGGTGACCTCATCGCGATCGTGTCGGCCTCGCCCGGCGAGCGGGCCGGTGCCACCGACACCGTGCGCATCGTGCTCGCCTGACGCGCCGCCGGGGGCCGAACGACTACAG
>JALYLU010000375.1:2542-5362 GCA_030774075.1 Actinomycetota bacterium
CGACTACAGAAGCCCGAACGACTACAGAAGCCCGAACGACTACAGAAGCTCGTCGAGGGTGACCGCGACGATCTCTCGCCCCGATGCGTCGATGCTCCGCGACGTCAGCTTCTCGATCACCGAGACCGCGTGCGGACCGTGCTCGACCAGCCCGGCGTGCAAGAGGTAGCCGGCGAGCACACCCAGCACGCGGTCGCCGAACTCCTCGTTGTGGAGATAGACCCGCTCGGCCGGATCGTCGAGCAACTTCGTCAGTGCACCGTAGATGGACGACAGCCGCAACGCGAGCTCGTCGTGCGGGCCGAGCGGCACGTGGACGTACGCCAAGCCGACTTCGTCGTACGCGTGCAGATTGTGAGGCGAGTCGAGCAACGAGACGACATGCGTGAAGCCGTTGACATTGAGCCAGATGAGCTCCTCTTGACGCCTCACCTTGCGGTGGTTGCGGGCGAAGCCGCCCGGCCGCTCACCCGCTCCGAGGCGATCCTTGATCACCCACGTGAAATACCGCGGCTGCAGCCCCTGGGCCCAGCGCCCCCGCAGGCCGCCCGTAGTCACGCCGCCATGCCTTCGGGAGTGGCCCGTTCCAATGTCTCGAGCAGCTCGACCGCGCGCCGCGATCCGGCGACGTCGTGCACGCGTACGAGCGCGGCGCCCTGCTCGAAGCACCAAACAGTGGTGGCAAGCGTGGCGTCGTCGCGGCCGGCCCGATCGTCGACTCCGGCGATGCGCGCGAGGAACGACTTGCGGGACGATCCGACGAGCAGCGGCGCTCCTACCCGAGCCGCGATCTCCGGCAACGCGCGCAGCAATGCCACATTCTGCTCGGCGGTCTTCGCGAACCCGATGCCCGGGTCGGCGAGGAGCGCGCGCGCGTCGATGCCGGCGTCGATTGCGCGCGCGACCCGCGTTCGAAGCTCGTCGGCGACGTCGCGCACGACGTCGGTGTAGTGCGCTTCTTGCTGCATCGTGCGAGGTGTCCCCCGCATGTGCATGGCGACGTACACGGCGCGCGCGTCGGCGACGACCCGCAGCATGTCGGGATCGGCCGCGCCGCCCGAAACGTCGTTCACCATCAGCGCGCCAACATCGAGCGCGGCGCGGGCAACGGTCGCCTTCGTCGTGTCGACGCTCACCGGAACCGATGCCTGCGCGACCAACTTCTCGACCACCGGCACGATCCGGCGCAGCTCTTCGTCGGCGTCGACCGGCTCCGCTCCCGGGCGCGTCGATTCACCGCCCACGTCGATCAGTGCCGCGCCGGCAGCGGCGAGAGCGAGGCCGTGAGCGATCGCGTCATCCGGGTCGAGGTAGCTGCCGCCGTCCGAGAACGAGTCCGGCGTGACGTTGACGATCCCCATCAGCCCCCGCCGCGGCAAGTCGGCGACGAGGAGACGGGGAGCGGCGGTCACGGCCGGAGGTTAGCCAACGGGTCAGGACCGGCCGAGCGAGGGGCCGAGGAGAGCCATCACCTCGGCGCGGGTCGCAGCATTGTCCTTGAACAGGCCGCGCACGGCCGAGGTCAGCGTCAATGTGCCCGGTTTGCGCACCCCCCGCATCGACATGCACAGATGCTCGGCCTCGATCATCACGAACGCACCTCGGGGTTGGAGAACCTCGACGATCGCGTCCGCGATCTGGGTCGTGAGTCGCTCCTGCACCTGGGGACGCTTCGCGAAGCCGTCGACCAGACGCGCCAACTTCGAAAGGCCCGTGATGCGACCGTCGTCACCGGGAATGTACGCCACGTGCGCGCGCCCGTGGAACGGCGCGAGGTGATGCTCACATATCGAATACAGCGCGATGTCGCGCACGAGAACCATCTCGTCGTGGTTGGCCTCGAAGGTCGCGACGAGATGCCGTGAGGGATCCTCGTGAAGCCCGCTGCAAATCTCCGCGTACATCTCCGCGACACGGCGGGGCGTTCGCACCAAGCCGTCGCGATCGGGGTCCTCGCCGATCGCGAGGAGGATCTCGCGGACGGCCTTCTCCAACCGCTCGATGTCGACGCCCTGGTTGTCGTCGAATTCGTCGATCACGTGAACCGCTGCTCTATCGCGCCGGTGTACTCGGCGATGAACGGTAGGTTGCGGTAGCGCTCGTCGACATCGAGCCCGTACCCGATCACGAAGTCGGGTGGGATCGGGAAGCCGACGTACTTCAGGTCGGCCTCGGTCTTCTGCAAACCTTCCTTGACGAGCAGCGCGCACACCTCAAGCGACGCCGGCCCGCGTGCCTTCAGGTTCTTGCGGATATAGGCGAGGGTGAGACCCGAGTCGACGATGTCCTCGACGATCAGCACGTGCCGGTCGGTCAGGTCGAGGTCGAGGTCTTTCATGATGCGCACGACACCGCTCGTGCGCGTGGACGAGCCGTACGAAGAAACGGCCATGAAGTCGAACTCGACCGGCAGGTCGATCGCCCGGGCGAGATCGGCCATGAACATGAACGCGCCCTTGAGGATGCCGACGAGCAGCGGCGGACGGTCGTCGTAATCGGCCGCGATCTCCTTACCGAGGTCGCGTATGCGTTGTTGCAGCTCTTGCTCGTCGACGACGATCCGACCGATGTTCGGGTCGTTCATGTTGTAGCGGGCTCCGCGCTCAGCCAGAGGAAGCGCCGGGTGCCGGTAGTGACCCGGACGCGATGGTCGATACGGTAACCGACGACCCACACCGGCTCGGCGCCGACGACGACCGGCGCGGTCGCGCGCCGGGTCGCGGCGACGCCGGCCTCGGCCAGCGCGTCGTGCAGGAGCTTCGACCCGCTCCGTCCGAGGGGCCGGAACCGCTCACCGGCCGCGGCGGTCCTGATCACGAC
>JALYLU010000376.1 GCA_030774075.1 Actinomycetota bacterium
GTGATGAGGAAGCGCGAGCAACGCGCTCCCACCAATTGCGACACCAGCCGGCATCCATCCATGTCCGGAGATCACCGCGCTGAGCTGTGCGCCGCACCAGCCGACGAGACCCGCAAGCCCAGCGAGCAGCACGACGACGAGTGACAGCTGTGCCAGCAGCGCATCGCCCGAACGCGACGCGCCGCTCGGCGAGCGTTCCCAAGCATTGGCGGGGATCATCGAGCAGCCATACGCGCGTCGGTATCACAGAACCAGCGCTCGGCGGTGCCGATCACGTGCGCAACGACGGCGGTGCGGTCACCGACCTTCCACAGCGCCCGTCCCTTGGCGAGCCGCGGGAGGAGCAGTGCTTCGGACGCGGTGAGACCGAGCAGCTCGGTCGCGTCGTGCACCTGGTCGGTCGACTGGCGGAACAGCACCCGCGTCTGGGTATCGGCGAGCAGGCCCATCGACAATTTCGACGCAGCAGTGCCGTCGTCGGCTTGCGCGCGCAAATCTGAGAGCCGGTGCACGATCGCGAGGTTCGCGACGCCGTACGCGCGCGACAGTTTCCAGCAGGCTTGGAGATACCTCGTTGTGCGCTCGGAACTCAGGAGACTCCATGCCTCATCGAGCACTTGCAGGCGCGGGGGACCGTCCGGGCGGGCGAGCACGGCCTGCAGCCATGCAGTCGTCGCGATCATCACCAGCGTGAGTGCCTCGGGCTCGTTGTGCACGGCCGAGAGATCGAGCACGATGCCGGGCCCGTTCCAATCGAGGTGCACCGTCGTGGGACCGTCGAACATCCCGCGCAGCGAGCGGTCGAGCAGCTTGCCGAGTCCGTAGATCGCGGCCTCGACACTGCGAGCGAGATCGATCGCGTCGGTGCGGGCGAGGTGTGTCATCTCTTCGGTTGGGCTCGCCATCACGGTCGCGACATCGGCGAGCGTGACGTCGTTGCGCGCGGTGCGGGCGAGATGTCCGACGGCCCAGCCGAGAACGGCGTCTTCTACTGGCGTCGGGTCGCGACGGAGGACCGATCCGAGCAGCGCGCCGACCAATGCGGCTTGTCGCCGAGCGAGCTCGTCGGGTCCGTCGTCGAGACCGGCGGGGCCGGGGTCGAGCGGGTTGATTCGCGCAGTCCCGCCGGGATGCAGCTTGATGACGTCGAGTCCGAGCGCTTCGGCGAGCGGAAGGTACTCGCCCTTGGGATCGGCGATCGCAACCCAGCGCCCGAACACCCCGACCGACCGGTAGATGAACGCCTTCGCCGTTGCGCTCTTGCCGACACCGACTTCACCGGCCAACAGCATGTTCGGATTTGTGAGGGTCCCGGCGGCGTACGCCTCGAAGGGGTCGAACGCGAACCCGCCACCGCCGGTCAGGAGGTTCGTCCCGAGGTAGACGCCTCGTGGGCCGAGACCGGCCTCCGCGAGGAAGGGGTACGCGGAGCACAAATGAGCCGTCGTCGCGCGGTGACGATGCACGCGCAGCGCCCGGCGCGAGGCCAGCGAGCTGGTCACGCGAATCGCCTCGGAGCGATCCCGCGTCCGATCGGCAGCGCGCACGCGAGCGCGAGGTCGTGGCGTCCATCGAGGCGACGGAGCTCGAGTCCCGCCTGCGCGGCCGCCTGCTCGTACTCGGCGCACGAATGATCCAGCTCGTCGAGGTCGGGCGCGGTGACGATTACGAACCCGACAAATTCGAACTCGCCGTAGCCGGCGACGAGCTCCGCTTCACGATCGAGCACCTCCGATTGCGCGCGGCGATGGCGCGCGCCGATCCGAAAGCCTGACCGTGTTCGCTGCTCTTCGTCCGACGCCAGCTTCACCGTCTCCCGGTCGACGTGCCGTTGCGAACGTGACGGAGCGACCGGCTCGTAGTGCACCGCCAAGGTGCGGACACCACCCGCGTGGAGCAGGAGCGGCTCCATCCAGTTCGGTGGAACCTCGAGTCGGGGCCACTCGGCCACGACGTACGCCGCGTGCACCGCGCGGTCGACCTGGAGGTGGTCCCACGCGGCGCGCACCGCGAGCGGACCGGCATTCGACACGCTCACGAATCCGGCCAGCTGCGCCAGGCTTCGGCGTCCAGTTCGTATGCCGACCGCGCTGAAGGGGTCGATCCGGGCGCGCAGCACCTCGGCCAGCTGGCCTGGAGAGAGCGGAAGGTCGACGATCAACCCAGCGGACTCGAGCCGCGACGAGAGCAGCTGCACCTCGTCGAGTAGTGCCTTTTCGGCTGTGGCCGCGCGGTCGGCAGACCCGTGCCGCCGTAATCGCAACCGGCGGTGATCGACGGTCACCGTCATGAGTACCTCGTGCTCGCTGGACATCGGCGCGGCTTGTGCGAGCAGGTCGCGGTAGGAGGCAACCGCCGCGGACGGATCGTCGTGTGCCGCGTACTCGTCGAGATAGGCGAGCGTCTCTGCGAGCCCGGCCGGAGCAGCCCACTCAGTCCAGCGAACCCGCGCTACCGGCCCTCGTTCCGTGCAGAAGGCCGCGAGCGCGTCACCCCAGAGGTGGAGTTGCCGTACCTGCGCGTCGCGCTCGCAGAGCACGAACTCCCGACCGCGGATCCGCAAAGTCGCCGAGATCGTTCCCTCCCGCTCGTCGCGAACAATCGCCGCCCCCGCCGAGCGACCGCGCCGCGTCCAGCCGGCGTCGCGCGCCTCCGCGATCACGAGCCCGCCGAGCACCGGGGGAAGCTGGAGGACTCGCGGCTCGGGTTTCGTCCCGGCGAGGTGGCGGGGCATTTCGGCGAACCATGTCTCGAGGCCTGACGTGCGGGCGGCCGTCCACCCGAGCGCGACCGGCGCGATCTCGTGCAATGGTCGCCCGCTCCACCGGCCGAACGCGAACATCGCGCTGGCGAGCAGCGGCGTGAGCACAACTGGAGCCGGCATCCGGGCGTTCAACAACAAGCCCGACACGAGGATCCCGGCGCCGATCGCGATGCATTGCGCCCCGCTCAGGCCGAGCAGCCAACTCGCCCGATCGCGCGGACCGAACCGGAAGTGGCGGTGCTGCGCTTCGGTCATCGCGCGTCTTCATCGGGCGGTGGCGCGTCCACACCTCTTCCTGATCGGCGCGCCGGCGATCGTTGCGCGCTCGACTTACCAGCATTGCGCGCCGGCTCCGGGTTCGCTGTTCCGCCGCGCGAGATCGCCTCGCTGGAAGCTTCAAGCGATCGCGCCGCGCCTTTCGCGCCCGACGCGACCGTCACAGCTCCCGCGACGGCGATTCCTGCTGGTCCCGCCGCCGCTCCAGCGGAGGCGCCACCTGCTGCCGAACCCTGCAGCGGCGCGCCCACGATCCATCCGCTTCCGGTGCCGCCCGCCGGCAACGCCGGAGCGCTCCTGCTACCGCCGCCGGCGAGACGTGCGACCGAGTTTGCCGAGTTGACGGTCGAGATCGTCGAGTTCGCGGCCCGCACCGGCGAGCGCGACATGCCGTGCGCTACGAGTGCGGACTCGGTCCACGGGATCAGTTTCAACACAAGGAAGGGTGCGAACGCCGCAATGACGAGAATCGCCGTGCCGACGAACAACGTGCCCATGCTCACGGTTGCTTGGCCCCCCAACCCCGCGCTGTTCCCGTCCGCGGTACCGGCACCCGCGAGTGCCGCGACGCCCACCGAGATCGCGATACACACGACGAGCTTTGAAAGAATCACCGATAGCAGCAGCTCGATCGTGCGTCGAAGCACACCGCGGGCCGACGGCCACACCATCGCCGCGAACGACAGTGGCGACAGTGCGACCAGGATGTAGACGAGCACGGATCGCACCATGAGCTCGATCCACAACAACAACCCGGCGATTACCGCCACCAGCCCGAGGAGCACCGCGGCGAAGCCCTGCGTCGCACCGTTGGCCGTAACGCCGAAACCCGAAAGGAAGTGCACCGCCTGACCGCCGGAGTGCGCGAGCACGGCAGCCGAGAGCGCATCGGTGAGCTCGAGCAGCTTCCCGACGATCACGGTGGTGCCGATCATGCCGAGCACCGCGGCCGGCAGGTCCGCCGCAACGCGCCGCATCATGGCAGTCGCGTCGCCCGCGAGCAGACCCTGAATTAGGCCGAGGAAGAGGAATCCGAGCAGCAGGACACCCGCGATGTTGCGCACCGTCGCGTACGGCGAGCCTGCGCCCGAGAACCATGCGGCTTCGACGTTTGGTCGTGCCGACGTCAACAGGAAGTTCACGATGCCGTCGACGAAGAATGCGACCGCGCCGAGGACCCAGCTCCCGATTCCCCGAGCGACCTTGTCCCAGGCCCAACCAGCGGGCGCGCTGATGACATGCGTGACCACGTTGATCGCGTTCGGAATGTCGAGTGCGAGCGCGCCGGACGCAATCACGGCGACTGCTCCCACGGCGTGAACCCCTCGAGCTTGGCTTCGAGCTCGTCGCTCGTTGCTGGTGCCGCGCCGCCGTTGAGCGCTGGTGCCGGTCCCGGGCTGATCGTCTCGCTCCATACCTTCCAGTCGCCGCGCTCCCAGACGAGGTCGAACGTCGACGTCGTCCAGCCAGCCTGCGGCGCCGCGACACCGATTCTCGAGAGAACGCCCACGTTCCACAGCGATACGCGCGCGCGATCCGGCGTGAACGCGTCGACACGTGTCGCGACCACGGCCTGCAGGTAGCGCGTCAGACCGGTGCCGGGAGCGAGCACGGCGCGCAATTGTTCGAGTTGCTGTTCTGTCGTCGACACCTGCACGTCGGCACTTCCCGCGGACGACATCAAACGGACCGCTGCGTCCACGGCCGTTGGCGGGAGATCGATCAGCACTTGGCCGGTCAAAACGTAGGCGGCCGCCGCGGTTCGCGCTCCGTCTTTCGATCGCGCGAAGCCGGCCGGGATGCCGTGGCTGTATCTCGCCGGTCCCGGACTGCCGCGCCCGCTCGGATCGCCCCCGGCGTTCGAGCCGACCGAGTGTTCGGCTCTCGGCGTGACCGCACCGCCGACGAGCCCGTGCGCGACCATCCCCGCGAGAAACGCCGCACACACGACTCCGATGAGCACCAGCGGACGACCTTGCCGTATCGGCGTCATCCGTGCGCCGCCCTGAACAGCAGGTTGATCGCAGTCGGCGCGACGCCCGCGAGGCACGCTCCGACCACGCCCGCGAGTGCGAGTTGCTTGCCGCGATAGCCACCTGCGTAGTTGCCCGACTGCTGGGACAGCCCATAGATCGCGGCTCCCAACAGGATGCTCGCGAGCGAGCCCCACAACGCAATCTGCGCGAGCCAGTCGATCATCTGCTGGATCAGATGCGCGCCCGGAAGGCCGCTCGACGATGGCGTCGAGTTGACCTGCGCCAGCACAACGGGCAACCACGACATCTGATGACACCTCCTCCCGGCCCGG
>JALYLU010000377.1 GCA_030774075.1 Actinomycetota bacterium
ACTACAGCCAAGCGGATCTCGACGACGTCGCAGCAGAACTCAACGGACGCCCTCGACAAACCCTCGGATGGAGATCACCATCACAAGCACTCGACGAAGCGTTGCGATGAACCCCTGAACCCGCAGCTGATACGCGCTCACGTCGCAGACATCCGATGACGATGGCATTCTTCGTGACGATGGTGCCTCGGTTTTCGTTTTGGGCCGGCGCTGTAACTCTCGTCGTATCTGGCTTGTACGCGGCCGTGAAGCTCATCGGTGCTCTGGCTGACACTGCGTGGGCGGATGCCACGATCTACGCCAATGGGCTGGCTGCGGTCGCGGTGATCCTGGTGGCGGCAAGGGATGCCCGCGAGCAGCGGACCGCCCTCGACGCGTCGACGGAAGTCAGGTCACGTTCAGTCCCCGCGCGCAGACGGGCTCGATGGATCAACGCTTGCTTTCTGATCCTTGTCTCGGCGCCCGTACTGCATGGGGTCAGCGTGTTGACGAATCGGCTCGCGTTCGAGGTGGTGGCGAGTGCGGCGCTTCTCGGTGGGGCCGTCTGCTTCGCAGTGGCTGCCGGGATCAACCGGCAGATGACGGGTTAGAGCAGCTCGCGTTGCTCGCACCGTCCATAACGGCCGCAGTTCGGTGCGCGTCGTGAACCGTGCGATGATCGTGCGATGTCGCTTGCGATATTGGCGAGTACGCACAGCGGATCCACGACGACGCTCCTGATCGTGTCGGCCGCGCTCGTGGCGGTCCGGGGTTTCATCCTCGTCTTCCGCCGCCAGTTGTTCGCTGCGGTCGGCGAGATATTTCATGGTCGAGCCCTTTACGATTTGGAGACACCAGCAGGTAGACGCACTCTGGTTGTCAGCTACACGATCCTCCCGATGATCTTGGTCTTGGGTGGTCTGCTGGGTTTGGCGACCGCCCTCGCGAGATGATTGCTCACGCAGGTCGCTCATATCTGCCGCTACGCGCTCGCCGATGCGCTCGGGATCGGGCATTCTGCGCGCTGGACTGCTGAAGGTGCCGCTCGACGCAGCGAGCCGACGGGCACTGTTGTGCGCATAGCTGGAACCAGCAAGGTGACGGCGGCGTCGAAGTGAGCATGAGGCGATTCGCGTGGTGTCTGTCCGTCGTCTGGTTGGTCGCCGCGTGCGGCTCGTCCGCTCATGTGTCGACCCCGGGGTCGACCAGTACCACCCGTGGCAGCGCCATCACGACGAGCACGTCTGTTCCGACCCCATCGACGCGCGTGCTGCGCGGCACTCCCGTCGGCAGCTTCGAATGCCGCCCACGCCCAGTGTCGTCCGTCGTCAGTTCGATTCCGATCACCGCGGTGCAAACGTTGCTGCTCTGTCCACTCAGCACGGCGGGTGTGTCCGCCAACGCTGTCACCCTTGGCGTGGACCGGCCGATCTTCAAGGTATTGATCGCGGCGCTCTCCGCCTCTGACGAACCGCCGACCGGCGGGGCGGTGTGCCCGCTGTACGCCGACCGACTTCAGGTTGTGGTCGCGAAGACGAGCGGCGGGGTGTACCAGGTGTCGATTCCCACCGACGCGTGCAAGCACTATCAGCGGGACGCGCTCGACGCGCTGAACCGGGCTCGGGGAACCTGACCGCGCCGTCACGGCGAGGCGTGCCGTAACTGCCGATCGGCACTACCAAGCGATGCCGGGGCCTCGCAGCTTTCTCGACCTCGCGCTGAGCAGAACGGTACGCACGCTTCGCTCGGCGGAGTTCGGTTCAACCCGCGGACATCGTCGGAGCCAGCCACCGCGATCGCTTGGGCAAGCGCGTCGCTTCGCGGCTCATGCTCGTCGGCGAGAACCGTCAGCTTCTCCTCGATGATCGGGCTGGGATCGACCGCGTCCGGCACGCAATTAGTTTCGCGCACGCGTCCGTATCCGCAGCCGATCGGCGCTCGTGATACTTGGTCACACCGCGGTGAGCGCGGCAAGAAGACGTCGGGCATCGCTCGAGACCGGTAGGTGCGCCCAGCGGTGTATGACGGCGACCGCGGTTCCTGGGATGATCCAGCCCAACCAGTCCTTCTGGGTGACGGAGCCCGGACGGATCGGCACGCTCAGGTAAAACCGATTCCCATCAACGACCGGGCGGCGAAAGCCCTCCCGGATCGCTTCAGCGATCGATGCGCGCTGAATCTCAGCGAGCGTAACGGCCGACTTGGACATCACGAGTTCGACGACAACCGTGTTGGTCGGCGCCGTGCTGACGTATTGCTCTGCGAGGTATCGAGCGCCTCTCGGTACGTGGAAAGACGCCGCGTTCGATTGTGATATCAGGGCGTTGTAGAAGTAGCCCATCGCCCCGATTCGGTCGAGCGGACCCCGCAGGGTGCTCTCGAAGGTCGCCTTCTCGCTCTTCCATGAGTCGGTTGAGCCAGAGCACGAGATCATGAGAAGAGCGGCAACGCAGGCGGTGGCGTGTCGGCTCAATCGCACGCTTCGACGACCCGGGCCCTTGCTTGCGATTTGCACTCTCCACCGATCGACACACCTCGGACCCGGGTTGAGGCAGCTGGTGCTCGCGACGTCCATAACTGCGCCGATCTGGGTGCCTCCGGCGGGTGACGCCTCTGTCGTCATGAGGGTGCGATGGAAAGTCGTTGGATCGACCGATGCTCCCCTCCCCGGCTCCCCCGGACTGGGCATAAGCGTCCCAGAGCGGGCAATCTGTGCGCGGGTGGCGATCGACCCGTGCAGGGTGTCCGTCGGGTCTCGCGCTTTGCTTGACGGTTCCTCGATGCGGGACGAGGCTGGGATCAGATCGCGCTTTTCTACGGAGTCTCACAATGTTTCGACGACTGCTGGCATGCGCGCTCGCCGGGAGCGCGCTGTTGCTTGTGGTGCCCTCCACAGCGGCTGGCGCCGTGAACTCCACGTCGTTGCCGTCGAGCGCGCGTGCGTGCTTGGGTGGTGGGTGGCGCAGCCTGTCCGATGCTCAGGGCCGACCGTTTCAGAACCAAGGAAAATGTGTCGCGTTCATGTTGCGGCACCCGGTCACGCTCGCTGACCTCGCCGGGTCCTACGTTGGCGGTACTCGGAGCGCCGTGCAGAACGGGGGTACATGCCCTCCGGAGAACGAGGGCTTTGACTTTTATCTGACCTTCGCTACGACATATTCGGGAAGCGCTGCCGTCGGCACTGTCGCATTGCACCTCGAGGGATGCGCAGATTTCTCGAACGACATCTTCACGGCGGGAACGTTCAGTCTCTCGACGAAGGTCGGGTCGGTCACCGGTACCGCGGATGGCTCCGTCACGGCAACGCTCGATCAGAACTCCAACGTCACCGTGGACCTGTCGCTTACCCTCACGGTGACGTCGGGCACGGGCGCATTCTCAACGACGACAGGCACGTTGAGATTCACCCAGCACGGGCCGCCCTTTGCACCAGCTACCGGGACGATCACAGCGTAGACGCAAGACACGGCGCGCCAAGTGGTTCCAGGTGCCAGAGCCCCGAGAGTTGTATCCGCGGGCTTGGCGTTTCGTCTTGCTATGTCGGGCGGCTGGTGAAGCCGCGCGGAGCTTCACACGCGACAGAACTGCCGCTCGGTACTCGTCTCAGGTTCGCGATGCGGCGGTATGACCGCGTGCGCCAGCGACGATGGGCATCACTTATGCCGGGGCTGTGGCCCGACGCTGATCGCGTGAGCGAGCGTGCGATATTGCGGTGGGATGTCGTCGGGACCTGGCGTGGCACAGTTGATGACCTCGCCAGCGAGATACTTCTTGGCGTACCCCTCCCAAACGGATAGCTGATCGTGATTCGTCGGTCGCGCGGGGAAGTCCTGCGCTTGGAGTTCCGGGTCTGATGCCGTCAGCGGATCGAAACCCGGCTTCGGTGTCAGTCTCGGGTGTACCGGGTCGATCTTGAAGCAGCTAGCGCCTGACGTGTCGGAGGTAGTTGTGCTCGCTGACGCGGCGGGGGTCGGCGCAACGGTTGGTAGCGGTTCAGTTTGAATCGCGAGCGGGTGGCTCAGTTTGATTAGGTGCGTACCCGCGGTTTGCCCGAACGGATCAGCCAGATGCCACCAAGGATGAAGAGGATGGCTCCGGTCAGCTGGCCAAGCCCGTAGGAGTTCGTCGCTCCGCTGACCGTCTGGAAGAGGCGGACAACGCCGAGCGCGACGAGTATCCAGCCGACGACCTGCTTCCAATCCATGCACGGAACATCGGTCCTCCTGAGTCGCCGCTTGAGTGGCTCAGTTCGAGGTTCGCGATCGGGATCGGCCGTCGTAGGCTGGTCGTCATGGCGAAGCGCAAGAAAGATGCCGACCGACCTGTATCAACGGGCCAAGGCGATCGTGGACTTCGCGACCTCCGACGAACCAGGCGACGAGAAGGACGAGGCGCGCGCCGCCGGCGGTCGGAAGGGTGCCGCATCACAAGGGTGCAACTCCGGCCATGACCGCGGGGATCGAACGGCACCCGTGGTCGCTCACGCAGATCGCCGAACTGCTCGACTGATCGACCGTAGGCTCCCGCCAACGCAACGAGGGAGGGCCAAGTGACCGCACGCACCTATTCGTGGACTGGTCTATTCATCATCGTGGTCGGGATCGTGGACCTGATCTGGACGCAGGTGTCTCACCCGAATCTGATTGCCGACGAGGCGTCGTACCGTTGGCAGGTCGCGACCATGCCCATCGAGGTGATCGCGCTAGGGATTCTGATCTGCGTCGCCGCCCAGATTCTCGCTGCATTTGGTCAACGAGTATCAAACTGAGCGACTACCGGAATCGGCGTCGATCGCGAAACCGCATAACTGCCGTTCGGCGCTCGCAGATGCGCTCTGGATCGGGCAATCTGTGCGGGTGCGCTCAGGTCTGCGCGTTACGACCGCCGTCATGTTGGCCATAGCGTGCAGCTGCGGAACGCACTCGACAGCTGCGACCACCACCGTCATCGTCAATCTCTTGCGAGGCCACGAGATGGTGCCAGGCCGAATCTCAGTGTCGCTGACCAACGGTGCACTCGCCGCTTCCCGTCACGTCGATCAGACGGATTTGCCGTTGCAGCTTCGAGACGGGAAGGCGTACACACTCGAAGCCACCACCGACGACGGGGAGCGGTGCGGCCCAGTTACCGTCACGGTCTGGAAGCATTCGAAGCACACGCTCGGACCGGGACCACAGCTTGCAATCGTCCGGTGTCCGGAACAGCCTTAGTGCCACGCATGACCACGGGCGATCTGTTCGCAAGATCACGCCAGGATCGAACCCTGTTTGTGTCAAGGGGTTGGTTGGGGCCGGTGTTTGCGCGCGTTGGGTGGTGCCCGTGACATGGCGGGTTTGGTGGGCGTAGCGTTGGTGTTGGGT
>JALYLU010000378.1 GCA_030774075.1 Actinomycetota bacterium
GTACTTCCTCGGACTGCAAGAGCTGCTCACGATGTTCCACCCGATGGTCGCGGGCGTGACCATCCCCGGCATGGGCCTGTTCCTGATGGTGGTGACGCCCTACGTCGACAAGAACCCGTCGCACAAGCCCGGCGACCGAAAGTTTGCAATCGTCATGATGACGATGTTCCTGATGATGTGGGCGGCGCTCGTCATCATCGGTTCGTTCTTCCGCGGCGAGGGCTTCAACTTCGTGTTCCCGTGGAACAAGGGCGTCTTCTTCGAGTTGTAGGAGCTCATTCGTTGCTCGTCCCGATCGTCATCATCGTCATCTTGTTGGTCGCCGCCGTCTCGGTGGTGATGCTCGCGGGCCGCGCCCGCGCCGCGTCGACCGGTGCGTTGTCGCGCGAGACCCGAAAGCGCGACGAAGAAACGAGCGAGCCGACGTCGACCGAAGCCGTCGAGTCCTCGTCGACCGATCTCGAGGCGACCGGCCGCGAGCGTTCCGACGAGACCCGCACCTCGTCGTTCGGCGGCAGGCTGGCCCGCCGGCGCGGCGGCGAGGTCGTCGAGTACGAGCCGGTCGACGAGGAAGAGATCGGCGTGAGTCGCCGGCAGTTCCTCAACCGGGGCGTGCTCACTGCGATCGGCTTCGGGCTCTCCGGCTTCGGGGCCGCGATGCTCGGATTCCTCTGGCCGCTACAAGGTTTGGGCGGCTTCGGTGGCACGGTCAACGTCGGCAAGCTCGCCGAAATCCTCGCCGCGATCGATGCTCAGCAGAAGCCGTTCTACGCGGCGCAGGCCCGCGCGTACGTCGTGCGCTACCCGAAGGACACCGCGGCGCTCGCGGCCGCGAAGAAGGTCTACAAACCCGCGATCTACAAGGACATGTCCGAGCTCGGCATCGTTGCGCTGTACCAGCGGTGCGTGCACCTCGGCTGCCGCGTGCCGTTCTGTCAGACGTCGCAGTGGTTCGAGTGCCCGTGCCACGGTTCGAAGTACAGCCGCGTCGGCGAGAAGAAGGCCGGGCCCGCGCCGCGTGGTCTCGACCGCTTCTATGCGACGCAGGCCGGCGACAGCATCATCGTCGACACCGGAACCATCTTCCTCGGGCCTCCGATCGGTACGGACACGACCGGCCAGAACGCCGAGGGACCGCTGTGCGTGTAGCACACCTGACCGAACCGACCGAACCGACGGAACACACCGACCGCGCCGAACCCCATCGAGGCAGCCGTTCGTGATCGCCGCCATCTGGAAGAACGATCTCCGCCACTGGCTAATCTGGATCAACTTCGTCGCGTTCGGCGGGTTGATCGTCTACATCGTGCGCTCGGTGCTGTCGCCGAAGCGGGCGCGCCGCGAGGAGAAGACCCCCGCGAACCTGACCCCGTTTCTCGAGGACGAGGTTCTCGAAAGTCGCCGGCTCGAACGGGTGCAGGGTTGGTCGCTCATCTTCGCGGCCGTCTTCGCGATCGCGTTGCCGCTCTACTGGCTGCGAGAGCCGACCCGCCAGCACCAAACCGTGAGTTACTTCGACAAGAACTCGGTGGCCCGCGGCGCGGTTCTCTTCGCGAACTCTGCGAGCCCCGAGTACGACGCGGCGGTGTCGCTGCAGTGCGCGAACTGTCACGGGCAAAAGGGTGTCGGTGGTGTCGCGCCCACGACAGTCAACGGCGTGAAGGTCAACTGGAAGGTGCCGCCGCTCAACACCGAGGCGCTGCGCTTCGAAGAGGACACCGACTGCCTCAGTCAGTCGCGCCGCCAACCGAACACGATCTGCGACCTCACCGACATCATCACGTACGGCCGGCCGGGCACACCGATGCAGCCGTGGGGCGTCGTCGGCGGTGGGCCCAAGAACGACCAATCAATAGCCGACCTCGTGACCTATATCGAGTCGATCCAGGTCACCAAGGAGGCGTCGCAGGCCGCGGTGACGAAGGCGCTGGCGACCGCCCGATCGAACAATGCGGCGGACACGTGTCCCGAGTTCATGACCTGCCCGGGCATCGAGCTCGCGAACGCGAGGAAGACGCTCGCGACGGCGAAGACCGATCTCGACGCGAAGCGCAAAGCCCTGCAGAAGGCGCTGAACGCGCTCGCCGCAAACGACGCCGAGCTCACGGCCCAGTGCACCACCATCCAGAAGAAGGCCGACGCGGCGGAGACACCACTCACTGGTAGCGCGCTCGCCCAGGCCGTCGCCTGCGGCGACTACCTCACTTCGTCGGCGACCGTGGAAACCGACCAGGCCGCCGTCTCCTGGTCGACCGAATGGCAGAAACGCCGCGCGAACGTGAGCCAAGGGCAATTGCTGTTCGAGATGAATTGTGCGCGCTGTCACACCGAGGGTTGGTCGGCGTTCGACCCGGCCGTTCCGCCCGGCGGAGTGAACAGCGTCGACATCCTCGGCCTCTCCGGCGGTGGCGGCGGCAACGGCGGCGGCATCGGGTTCAACCTGCGCGACGGCGACGAGATGCGGCGCTTCGGGTCCGACACGGACGGAGGTTTCGCGGCCCAGGTCGACTTCGTGAGCAACGGTTCCGCGCCGTTCAAGCCGTACGGCAACCTGGGCCTCGGCTCGGGCAAGATGCCCGGGTTCGGTCAGATCAAGACCCTGGTCTCGCCCTACCTCGGCGCGATGCTCACACCGAAGCAGATCGCCGAGATCGTCTACTACGAGCGCTACTGCATGGACTCGACCACGTACACGGCGGTGACGCCGGTCTGCGCGACCCGTACGACGTCGAAATCTCCGCCCACGACGACGACCACTGTGAAGAAGGGGTGACGATGGCTGCATTGCACCTGCTCCTTGGCGAGGGCGGCCCGGGCAACCTTTGGAACCCGACGATCATCGGCGTTCTCACGGTGCTCTGCGCGGTGGGGCTGTTCTGCGGATCGACGTACCTCCTCCTCGCCACGAACCTGGGCGCCCGACTCGGCTTCCTGGTCGCGGGCGCCGGACTCTCAGGCTTCCTGGTGCTGTTGACCTCGCTGTGGCTCACGACCCCGGGCAGCGCGACCGGGAACAGCGACCTCGACCCGCCGCACGGCAACTCGGCGAGCTGGAAGGTGGTCGAGATCGTTCCGACTCCCGCTCAGTCGAAGATCCCGGCGGTGCGCGAGCTGCCGACCAAGGGTCGCCCGGGTGCGCCCGAATTACTCACGCAGGTGAAGCCGGCGATCGACGCGGCCGTCGTGGCCACGACGCCGGTCGCCGGTCAAACCGCGGCGCCGCAACCGTTCGCCACGCTGGGGATCAGCTCGTCGACGGACTACATCCTCACGTTCCCCGGATCGAAGTCGTACCAGTACATCGACAAGACCGAGCACTTCTTCTGGCACCGGCACCGGTACGCGGCCGTGGAGCTGTGCTTCGCGCGCAAGGATGCAACGGGCGCCCTCGTGATCGGTCCGGACGGTCCCGTGTGCAACGCGCTGAAGCCGACGCAGTTCGCGATCCTCGGCTACGACTACGGCTCGGTCCGCAAGCCGGTCGTCTTCTACTGGCTGTTCTCATTGCTGTTCTTCGGGCTCTCGCTCCTCGGTCTGCATTGGTGGGAGCAGGACGAGCGGGCCCGCAAACGAGCCACGCTCGCACCCGTCCCCGCTCCGAGCGAGTAGGAAGGCGACGACGATGGTCATCGCACAGCAGCTGATCGACGCGAGCAAGGACGGTGGCGCGGCGTTCATCGCGTTCTCGATCATGGTGTTCTTGTTCGCGGGGTCGCTGTTCTACATGGACCGCGTCCGCCGCCGGCGCGAAGAGCGCGACGACTAGCGAGGGCTATCCGCCAGGCGCGTTGATCGCTGCGTTGATCGCCGCGTCGATCGTGGTGTCGATGTCGGCGTCGGTGTGCGCGAGGCTCGGAAAGATCGCTTCGTAGCCGCTCGGCGGGAAGTACACGCCCTGGTCGAGCAGCGAGTGGAATACCCGGGCGTAGCGCGCGTGGTCGGCCCGGCGCGCGGCTTCGTAATCGGCGACAGGGGAGTCGGCGAAGAAGATCCCGAGCAAGGTGAACGCGCGGGTCACCTGGGCCGCGATGCCCGCGTCGGCGAAGGCCTTACGCAACCCGTCCTCGAGCCGCTCGGCGCGTCGTTCGAGCGCCGCATACGACGCGTCGTCGAGCTCGGCGAGCACCGCGAGCCCTGCGGCGGTCGCGAGCGGGTTCCCGGACAGGGTGCCGGCTTGGTACACGGGGCCGAGCGGCGCGAGCTCGTCCATGACCGCGGCACGACCGCCCACGGCGGCGAGCGGGAGTCCCCCGCCGATCACCTTGCCGAAGATCGACAGATCGGGCGTGATGCCGTAGCGCGCCTGCGCGCCGCCGAGCCCGACCCGAAAGCCGGTGATCACCTCGTCGAAGACGAGGAGCGCGCCGCTACGTGTCGCGCGGTCGCGCAACGCCGCCAGGAAGCCGTCGCCCGGAAGGACGAGTCCCATGTTGGCCGCGATCGGCTCGACGAGGATCGCCGCGGTCTGCGCGCCGTGCTCGGACAACACCGAATCGAGCGCGCCGATGTCGTTGTACGGAACCACGATCGTGTCGGCGACCGTGCCGGGGGTGACGCCCGCCGATCCCGGGAGCCCGAGCGTCGCGACCCCACTGCCCGCCTGGACGAGCAGCGCGTCGAGATGCCCGTGATAGCAACCGGCGAACTTCACGATCTTGTCTCGCCCGGTCGCGCCGCGCGCCAGACGCACCGCGGTCATGGCCGCTTCCGTCCCCGACGACACCAGCCGCGCCTTTTCGAGCGAGGGCACTCGCGCGCAGAGCGCCTCGACGAGCTCGACCTCGCGCGGGGTCGGCGCGCCGTACGACGTGCCGTCGGCCGCGGCGCGCTGCACCGCCTCGACGACCTTCGGGTGCGCGTGGCCGAGAATCGAGGCACCCCACGACTGCACGTAATCGAGGTACTCCCGCCCATCGGTGTCGATGATCCGGCTCCCGTGCGCCCGCGCGACGAAGAACGGCTCGCCCCCGACCGACCCGAACGCGCGCACCGGCGAGTTGACCCCGCCCGGGATACGCGCGAGGGCCCGAGCGAACCAAGTGGGATTCACAGCGCTTCGGCGAACGCGCGCGCGAAGTAGGTGAGGATCATCTCCGCGCCGGCGCGCTTGATCGCGAGCAGATGCTCGAGGGCGACCGCCTCGCCGTCGATCCAGCCGAGCTGGGCCGCGGCCTTGACCATCGCGTACTCGCCGCTCACGTGGTAGGCCGCGACCGGAACGTCGAACGCGGCCCGGACCTCGGCGATGACGTCGAGGTATGCGAGTGCCGGCTTGATCATGACCATGTCGGCGCCTTCGGCGACGTCGAGCGCGACCTCGACC
>JALYLU010000379.1 GCA_030774075.1 Actinomycetota bacterium
GTGGCGGAGCGACGAAAGAAGGGCATCGGTGCGGCGTTGTGAGCCAGAACGGCCTTCCGGTAACCTACCTGTTCCACACCGACGCGGGGTGGAGCAGTCTGGTAGCTCGTCGGGCTCATAACCCGAAGGTCGTAGGTTCAAATCCTACCCCCGCCACCAACGAAAGCCCAGGTCAGGGCCCTCCCACCAGGAGGGCTCTCCTGCTGGGAGGGGAAGCATCCCTAGCACTATCCCTACAACGGGGTAAGTTGCGCTCATGCGCGGTACCAAGCGCAAGCGCAAAGACGGTGTTTGGGAGCTCCGGGTCTACATCGGTCGTGACCCGGCCACTGGCAACCCGCGGCAAGTCTCGCGGACATTCCATGGTGGTGCTCGCGCCGCGGACAAGGCCCTGCGAGAGCTCGTCGAGAAACACGCCGAAGGGCGCCCGGACGGTTGGGGGATGACCGTCGGTCAGCTCCTCGACCGCTGGCTGGAGGAGTGCGAGCGGCTCGACCTCTCACCAACGACTCTGCGCACCTACCGCTCACAGATCGGCCAGACGATCCGCCCCCGGCTCGGCAAGCTCGCGCTCCGCCGTCTCACCCCGAAGCACCTCGATGATCTCTACGGCGAGATGAAGGCGAACGGCAAATCGTCCAAGACGATTCGCAACCACCACGCGATCATCTCCTCGGCCCTGCACCAGGCGGTCCGTTGGGAGTGGGCCGGCGAGAACGTCGCCGACAAGGCCAAGCCACCTCGGGTGTCGCAGCAGCGAGTCCGCCCTCCGTCCATCGATTCTGTTCGCGCCGTGGTCGAGGAAGCGGAGGCACGCGATCCGCGCATCGCCCCGCTCCTCATGCTGGCTGCGTTGACGGGGATGCGCCGCGGTGAGCTGTGCGCCCTGCGATGGACCGATGTCGACCTCGACATCGGCGTCCTCGAGGTTTCGCGTTCTGTCGTCGTCGTTCCGGGTGGGCTCGCCGAGAAGACCACCAAGACCGATCGCTCACGACGGGTCGCGCTCGACGAGGTCGGCGCCGCGCTGCTCCGCGCCCACCGGGCTCGCGTCGGCGAGTGGGCTCGCGAGGCAGGCGGAACTCTGACCGACGACGCCTACATCTTCTCGCCCGACATCGACGGCGCGAAGCCATTTCGTCCGGACAACATCACGGGCTTCTTCATGCGCGTGCGCGACGGCCTCGGTCTCAAGACCGTACGACTCCACGACCTGCGGCATTTCACCGCCACGCAGTTGATCGGTGCTGGCGTGGACGTGCGCACTGTCGCGGGCCGCCTCGGTCATTCCGACCCCTCGCTGACGCTGCGCGTCTACAGCCACGTAATCGAAGAACGCGACCGCGCCGCTGCGGCCGTCATCGGTCGCGTCCTCAGCCAACGCGAACCTCCCGCCGTGCCGCAACTCAAGTCCGGATGACAAACCCCGCGAAGTTATGGCCACGACTGCGGAGTAGCCGACGGACCGTCGCGCCGCGGTGAGACGTGACGAGATCTCGCAGCTGCACACGGCGCCACACCTCATGCCCGAGGCCGGCGCTACAGCGGATCCTCGACGCGGGGACTCTGCCAGGTCCATTCGGAACGGGAGACTTTAGACACTCGTCGGCCTGCCGACCTCGAGCAGCGTCTCGAGGGCTCTGCGAGGCACGACCACGCGACGCCCGAATCGCACGACGGGAATCTCTCCGCGCCCGACGAGCTCGTAGGCGAAGGCCCGCGAGATTCCGAGGACCTCCGCCGCCTCGGGCACTGTCATGGTGAGGCGCTCCGTTTCCATCTCGACTCCTTGTCTGCTTCGACCAGTCGAACGGGTTCGTGTGCGCCGCGCCCGGGCGTGCTGTTGCGGGGCGGCAAGGGCGGCGCGGTGGTGTGACCAGACACCGAGAGTGCGATCTCGCGCCGACTTACGGCCGTCGGCAGCGCTGGACGTTCGGGGGCTGACCACATCGTCTCGGATGATGCGCCGGCCTACTCCCGGGACTACTCCCGCGATCACTCCCGGAATGACTCCCGCCCGTAGATTTTTCGCGCCGGGCGGCGGGACGTTTCGAGATGCGCGGCGTTACTCCCGGGATCGCTCCCGGGATGACTCCCGCGTGCTGATCGCGCCTTAAACGGCGACTTGATGCTCCCAGCGATCATGGAGCTCCCACTGCTGCGCACCGCGGCATCGCCATGCCGCTCAAGCGAGGCCAGTACTGAGGCCGCGTCGCCCGATCTCGTGGTTGGCGAGTCATGCAGCAGCTGCTGCGGCGGAACAGCCTGGAGATGATTGCAGGGACTCCGTGCTATCGGATCGTCGGCGGTTCTGCTTCGGGGAGGTCGAACTCGAGAACGCGCGCGGCTCCCGGAATTACTCCCGCTCGGTTCCGCTTGCGGAACCGAGAAGTGTGTCTCTGCGATTTCGTGGGTGGGTGATGGGTCGGAGTTGGCGTGATGGTTGTCGTGGTGTCGGCGGGGTTGGGGGTTGCGGTTAGGGTCGTCGGTGGTGCGTTCGTGGGTTGACTTCGGGTGTCGGGTTCGTCGGTGTCGGGTCTGTTGGGTCGTTGGCCTGGTCGGTCGGTGATGTTCGTGGGTCGGTCGGGTGGCGGCGCGCGACGTCGCTCACGAAGCGCCAATCCGACGCAATGAAAGAGCCCCCGCATCAGCCGGGGTCTTTCGGCCTGTTCGGGAGCGCGGGCCGATTAGGTGTCGTCGGCTGGCGACGGTCGCTCTGGACCTCGATGACATGGCTGTCCCTCGCGGGGAATCGATGCGGCCAACACCATCATCGCTTGCTCGTTTTGCAACAGCACAACAAGTCGCGACCGAGCAGCTGCTGGAATGGAAGAAGCCATCGACCGTGCCCCAAGGCTCCATGGAAGCGATCCACGAGTCCATTACGCGCGACCTCGCCATCATTCTCGGGCAGAAACAGCAGAGCGGTCGCTGGAAGCTCACGTCAGTCCAAGCAGCGTTCGACGAGCAGGTCGCCCCCAAGCTCCGGGCAACCCGGCCGTAACGCGCCGACTTCACCCGGGCCCTCGCCGGCTCGAGACGACATGATCACGCGACGTCTCTGACGGCGGCCGCGAGCACCGCCTCGGCGCGCTGACGACGCCGTCGCAGGCTCTGCGGCGCACAGCCGCGAATCGCCGCCAGCTCGGCGGTCGGAACGCCCGCGACCCGCGTCAATACGATGAGCCGCGCGTCATCGATCCCGAGCTTGCGGGTGCGCACGGCTTCATCGAGGAGGCCGATCAGCTCGTCGGCTGCAGACGCTTTCGCAGCGTCTCCCGCGGGACGACCGATGTCGGCAGTCAACACCTCGGCAACCCTTCGCCGGAAGAGCGACCGGCTGGCTCTCTGGCGCGTGTCGAGCAGGATGTTCGCGGCGATGCTGCGCGGTCGCCGCTCGATTGGGTAGGTGCGGATGCGCTCGTATGCGAGAGCGACCACCATGCTCGCCGCGTCTTCCTCCGAGTGTGCCGCGCTGCGGAATTCGGCCGCGATCCGGATCAGCCCGTAGAGCACGACCTGCAGCAGCGCCCTCGCCGCGAGCGGATCGGAAGGCGCACGTGCCGCCAGGCAGGCGAGCACCTGCTCGCCTCGCGAGCGGAGACCGGAACGTTGAACGAAGTGGACGACGTCGCGCAGGTCCTCGAAGCCCTGGAGCGGCATGTCGCTCCGCGCCCAGAGCCTCAGCGCCCCAACAGCCGGAGCAGACGCCCCGAGGTCCGACCGCTCGGCGTCCAGCGTTCCACGCCTAAGCGTACGCGATCGTTTCGACCGGCGAGCGTCCCTCGTACCGAAGGGATTGCAAACGAAAAACCGCCATGGGCCACAGCGGCGGGATGCGCTGTGGCCCATGACAAACCCTGACGAGTTGGGTTCAGCTCCAGGTAGATCCGCTCCAGGAGGAACCGTTCCAGCTGGAGCCGTTCCATGTAGAGCCGCTCCATGACGAGCCGCTCCACGATGAGCCGTTCCAACTCGAGCCGTTCCACGAGGAGCCGCTCCACGATGAGCCGCTCCAACTCGAGCCGTTCCACGAGGAGCCGCTCCACGATGAGCCGCTCCAACTCGAGCCGTTCCACGACGACCCGTTCCAGGTCGAGCCGTTCCAGGTCGAGCCGTTCCAGGATGACCCGTTCCAGCTCGAGCCGAGCCAAGTTGCGTACAGGCTGACGGTGTCACCGACGTTGGTGGCGACGGTGGGTCGGGTTTGCGTGAGTTGCAGCCCGGGTTGGGTGACGGCGGCGTAGGCGTTGAGCGCCCCGTGACCGTCCACCATGGGGTTGCCGACCGGTCCCGCCAACGTGGTGCCGAGCAGTTGGGCTTTGACCTGGTCGGTGGTGATGGGCGTCAAGGTGGTCTTGAGCTTCGCCTTGAGGTTTTGGATCACGAGGGCGGCCGCCCCGCTGGTGATCGCCGTGCTGAACGACGTTCCCGAGCCGACGAAGTTCGCGGTGCCGATCACGGCGGTGGGGTTTTGGGTGTCGATGGTCGAGCCGGGTACGCGCAGGCTGACGACCGATTTGCCGGACGTGACCAGGTCGGGTTTGAACCAGCCGTCGATGTTGGTCGGTCCGACGCTGCTGAAGCTCGGCATGGTGGCCGCCGCCGGGTTGGTGGAGCCGTTGTCGTCGAGCGCACCGACGGTGACGGCCAGGGGGTCGTCACCGGGGGAAAGGATGGTGCCGTTGAAGGGCCCGACGTTGCCGGCCGAGGTCACCACGACGATTCCGGCCTGCCAGGCGGTCTCGACGGCCTGGTCGAGCGGGTTGAGGACGGTCGATGCGGTGGGCATGGCGCCGAGCGAGATGTTCAGGACCCGGATGCCGTACTGGTCGCGGTGGGAGACGACCCAGTTGATCCCGGAGATGACGGTGGCCAGATCGGTGACGCCGCTGGCGCCCGCGACCTTGACCGCCACGAGGTTGGCGCCGGGCGCCTCACCCATGTAGACGCCCTTCGACGACGCCCCGTTGCCGGCGATGAGACCCGCCACGAAGGTGCCGTGCCCGTAGCTGTCCTGGAAGGGGTTGCCTTCGCCGCTCAGGTCGACGCCGCCGACCAATCGGCTGGCGAAGTCGGGCAGGCGGGTGATGCCGGTATCGAGCACCGCGACCGTCACGCCGGTGCCGTCGATCTTGTTGGACCACAACTGCGACGCGCCGGTGGTCTGGGGGAACACCGCCGCGGGCGCCCGGACCGCACCGAAGGACGTGTCCGCGACCGAAACACTCACGTCCGGGGTGACGACCAGATCCGGCTGGGCACGCAGCGCCGCCAACTGATCCGGGGTGACGTCGACCGCGACCCCACTGACC
>JALYLU010000380.1 GCA_030774075.1 Actinomycetota bacterium
CCGCTTCCAAAAGATCTACCTACATCGATCCTCCTTCCACGTTCATGACGCACTGTCCCTGAACGCGCGCCCGCGAACGACGACTTCGGGGTGTCCCCGGTCGCCGGCTCTGTAGCACGGAACAAATCGCTGACCGGGTGCGGCGCGGAGCGCGATCTGGTGTCGGGCGGGAGTGCAAATCGTTTTGTTACATCGCGGTGTACACGCAGGTCAGTGGCCGTTCAGCAACGTCAGAGGACGCGAGGCAGGGTTCTAGCGGATTGACCTGCCGTTTAGATCTCGACGCTTTGCAGCCTCCGTCACCATTTTTCGGTGTCCTGTGTCAGCCTTGCGTCCGCGCCTCGGCGATTAGGCCCTGCGAACGCTACTGACGGAGCATTCCGAAATCTTGCGCGGCCTGCACGCCAGCGAAACAACGCCAGCAGCAGGCACATCTTGAGCGACCCGCAAGGACCTCGAGACGCTACGGACCAACCGCAACGCCAACCCAAAGTCTCAAGCAGAATCCACACCAGGGATCCCGACACTTCGACGGGTAACGCGATCCGTAGGCGGGAGCGACCGTGGCCGGTAGCTTCGAGTGATGCTCGGCTTGCAACCCGACGACATTGGTCTTCTCGTCTCTGCGTCCGATCCGCGCCTATCGCCCGACGGTTCTCGGGTGGCGTTCTCGGTTCAGCGAGTAGACCGGGAGCGCAACCGCTACCAGACGCGTGTCCGGGTCGCGAGCGCCAACGGCGCGACGCCTGCCGGCGCGCTCTCTCCCGATGACGTGAGCGCGGATCTCGCGCGCTGGTCGCCCGACGGAACGCAGATCGTGTACGCCGCGCGGTCGATCGCAGACGACGATGCGGTGAGCGAGCTCTGGCTCGTCGGCGTCGACGGCGGAGAGCGCACCGTCGTCTGCGTGTGTCCGGCCAAGCCGAGCGAGGTCGAGTGGTCACCCGATGGCTCGCGGCTGGCGTTCGTCGCACGCGATCCGGATCCCGACAGGTACGGCGAGCCCGGCACGACCCGTAAGGAGAAGGACATGGGGCCGCGCCGCATCGAGCGGCTCTTCACGCGGCTCGACACCGCGGGCTGGATCTCTGACCGACCGTCGCGCGTGTTCGTCGTGCCGGTCGACGGGTCCGAGCCACCGCGCGCGCTCACAACCGGCGACTACGAGGCGAGCGGTGCCGCGTGGTCACCCGACGGTCGCCGGATCGCGTTCGCGTCGGGCCGGCACGAGACGTGGGACCTCGACTGGGCGGTCGACCTCTTCGTCGCGGACGCAACCGCCGACGAGGGATCATTGCAACGCGTCACCACGACGGGGCCGGTGTATTCGAGTCCGTCATGGGCGCCCGACGGCAGCCGCCTCGCCTGCCTCCGTACGCCCACCGCGCTCGAGGGACCGTGGCACGGGCAGGTCGCGGTCGTGGAATGCGCGGGAGGTGCAGAGTCGGTGCTCACGGCGGCGTTGGACCGCAACTGCGCCCCGTACCCGACACCCCGAGCGCCGCTGTGGCGCGGCGACGCGCTCGAGTTCCTCGTCGAAGATCGCGGCTGCGCGCACGTGTGGCGGGCCGACACCAACCGTCCCGGCGATTGCGAGCCCGTCGTCGCCGGCGACCGTCTGATCACCGGGTTCGACTCAGTCCAGGGCACCCTCGCGTTCGTCGCGACTTCGTCGACGTCGTTGCCCGAGCTGTTCGTCGTGGCCCGTGGCCAGGAGCGGCAGCTCACCGACTTCACGTCGGAGTTGACGGCTGCCGGGCGCCAACCTGCGGTCGCGCAGCCCTTCAGTGCCTCGCCGGCCGACGGTATCGAGGTCGACTGTTGGATCATCGAGCCCGAGCACGCACCCGATGCCCGCGTGCCGCTGCTGTTGAACATCCACGGCGGTCCGTTCACTCAGTACGGGAGCAAGTTCTTCGACGAGTTCCAGCTCGAGGTAGCCGCCGGCTTCGGCGTGCTGTTCTGCAACCCGCGTGGTTCATCCGGGTACAGCGAGGCGTGGGGACGCGCGATCCGGTGGCCCGAGTGCAAGGTCGACCCCGGGTCGGCGTGGGGCGGTGTCGACTACGACGATCTGATGAGCTGCGTCGACGAGGCCGTACGGCGATACGACTGGATCGATGCTGACCGCATCGGTGTGATCGGAGGGAGCTACGGCGGGTACATGTCGTCGTGGATGATCGGTCACACCGATCGTTTCGCGGCGGCGGTCTCGGAGCGCGCGGCCAACAACCTCATCACGCTCGAGCACGGTTCCGACATCGCCGGCGAGTTCGTGAGCTACGTCGGCGTACGGCACATCGACGATCCCGAGCCGTGGTTGCGGCAGTCACCGATCTCGTACGTGCACGAGATGACGACGCCGCTCCTCATCCTGCACTCCGAGAACGATCTGCGGTGCCCGGTCAACCAGGCCGAAGAGCTGTTCGTCGCGTTGCGGCTCCTCGGCCGCACCCCCGAGTTCGTCCGGTTCCCGGGCGAGAGTCACGAGCTGTCGCGATCGGGGGCTCCGCGACATCGCGTCCAACGCGCCGAGGTGATCATCGACTTCTTCCGCCGGAACCTTCTGCCATAGAACTCGGTTTGCGTCCGACGTCACGCGTCGTCGGAGGGAAGCACCTCGCCGAGGAGGGCAGGGAACACCTTTTCCCGGGCTGCCCCTGGTGTTGATGGCCCAAGACTCTCGTGGAGTCCCGACCTACTGGGGCCGGCACGACATCGTGCGGTTCTTGGCCAACGTCCCGATGCAAGCGATCCCGTCGCGCGAGTACTCAGTCAACTGATGCCCGGCCTCGCAACGAGTGTCTGAGTCGCACGCGACATCTTCAGCGACGATAGGAGAGGTTCGTGAACGACCAACATGACGCGACGAGCAAGGAGTCGAAGCGGCGCCGCACGAGCGTCACCGCGCTGCGGGCTTCGTCCGGCGACGCTCCGACATTGGGTGAGCTGAAAGAGATAAGCAAGCGACGATCCCGCCGTTCGAGCTGAGGCACGCGAGATCACGAAGACCGTGAACTGCTCGCCGGAGGGCATACGGCGCGCGGATCCAGGCGATCATGCGCGAGCTCCGGTGGGCCGAGCCAAGAAAGTCTGTTTACGCGAACGTGGCGTTCCTTAGCCCGGATCCACCGACGCGCTTCGTGTGTTGAGGTGCGCGTATCCGCGAAGAGTGCCCTCTGAACAGGGATGATGACGGTTACCAAGCCAACATCGTCCCGGTTCAGGAGGGCATCTTCTCGATGCGATCTTCGCACAGTGTTGACCGGCTGGACGTGATGTTCGATGACGAGCATGCGGTGGCCGACGCGGGGCTGGTGTTGCCGGCCACTCTGGCGCTGCATCTCGAGCTCCGGGAGCTGATCGACGAGATGGTCGATCTGGGTGACGCGGCGGGAGGCGCGAACGCGGGCCACAAGGCGATGACGTTGATCCATTCGGCGTTGGCGGGCGGTGATTGCATCGACGACGCGGACGCGTTGCGTGCTGGCGACACCGCGTCGGTGTTGGGTCACGGTGTGCTGGCTCCCTCGACGCTGGGCACGTTCTTGCGGTCCTTCACGTGGGGTCATGCCCGCCAACTCGATCGGGTGAGCGACGAGCTGCTCGCACGAGCGTTCGCGGCGGGCGCCGGTCCCGGCGACGCGCCGGTCACGGTCGATGTGGACTCGACGATCTGTGAGACCTACGGGCTGGCCAAGCAGGGTGGCGTGTTCGGCCACACGAAGGTGCGTGGCTATCACCCGCTTGTCGCCGCAGTCGCGGGCACCGGCGACGTCGTGCACTGCCGGCTGCGCGGCGGCAACGCCAACTCCGGACGCGGCGCGAAGAGGTTCTTGACCGAGACGTTCAACCGGCTCCGAACGGCCGGCGCGACCGGGCCGGTCACGCTGCGCGCCGACTCGGGGTTCTACAGCCACAACGTCGTTGACGCGTGCCGCCACGCGGACGTGCGGTTCTCGGTCACTGTGAAGCTCTCCAAGGCATTACACAAGGCGATCGCAGCGATCCCCGACGATGCGTGGACACCGATCCCGTATTTCCTCGACGGCGCCGACGTCGCCGAGACCACGTATCGGCCCTTCGGCAAAGACCAGCCTGAGCTGCGGCTCATCGTGCGGCGCGTGCGGCCCACACCGGGCACGCAACTCGCCTTGTTCGTGGAGTTCTCCCACCACGCGTTCATCACCGACCAGACCGGCGCGACGCTCGAACTCGAAGCCGATCATCGCCGTCACGCCGAGATCGAAAACACGATCCGCGATCTGAAATACGGCGTCGGGCTCAACCACCTGCCGTCGGGCCGTTTCGGCGCCAACGCGGCGTGGCTCGCTCTCAACGTCATCGCGCACAACCTGTCGCGCTGGGTCGGGCGCATCGGTCTCGGCGAGACCGTCATCACCCACAAGACCCTGCGACGTCGTTACCTGCGACTCTCGGGACGGCTCACCCGCTCCGCCCGTCGCACAACGCTGCACCTCCCCCAACGGTGGCCGTGGGCGGACACGTTCAACGCGGCGCTCACGAACCTGCGTGCTGTCGTACTCGTTACCTAAGCGAACTTCGCGCACGCGAACCGCACATCGATCTGTCGTCGTTCACCACAACGCGGGCGAAGACTGCCACGCGCAGCGCCGCGCGACCTCACCACCAGCGCGACGACACCGCCCGCGTCCGATCAACGCGACACGCGGGCAGCCGACCGCCCGTCACGCCGAATCAGCCCTCAACCGCCTCCGACCACCCAACCGATCGGTGGATCCGGGATTAGGGAGACGACAGCGCAGCGACCGGAGGGGAGCGGAGCGTGGAGTCGACCCGTAAAAGTGATCAGCCGAGGAGTGAGGTCAGCTCGTCGTTCTTGATGCGCCGGAACGCTCGGCGCGGCCGGGATCGGTCGAGCAGCGCGACCTCGAGCTGATCTGCGGTCAGCGACGCACCGTCGCTGCCGAGCACTTTGGCTCCGAGCTTGAGCGCGTCACCGAGGCTCATACCCGCCTGGAACTGCTCCTTCAGCGACTCGATGATCTGGTCGGCTTGCCCGCCGAGCACCGAGTAGTCCTGCTCGTCCATGACGACCCCGTCGTAGAGCACGTGGTACATCTCGGCGTGGTCGTCGTCGGGGTCGCCGACCTCGGCGACGAGCAGCTCCACCTCGTACGGCTTCATCTCGTGGGTGAACACCTGCCCGAGCGTCTGCCCGTACGCGTTGGCGAGCGCGCGCGCGTTCACGTCTCCGCGGGAGAACTGGTATCCCTTCAGGTCGGCCTGCCGCACGCCGGCGACCCGCAGCATCTCGAACTCGTTGTAC
>JALYLU010000381.1 GCA_030774075.1 Actinomycetota bacterium
GGTGGTCGCGGCGAAGGCGAACTCGTTGTCGTTGGTGCGGTTCGATCGCAACGACTACTCGGTCCCGACCGCATACGCGCATCACGACGTCACCGCCATCGGCGATATCGACGAGGTCCGCATCGCGGTCGGGGCGACGGTCGTTGCTCGCCACCGGCGCGTATGGTCCAAGGAGCACACGACATATGACCCGCGCCACTATCTGGCGTTGTTGGAACGCAAGCCCGGCGCGTTCGACGTCGCCCGACCGCTCGAACGTTGGGAACTTCCCAGCTGTTTCACCGTGCTGCGTCGACGGCTCGAAGCCGATCTCGACTCGGCCGGGACACGCGAGTTCATCAAGGTGCTCCGCTTATTGGAGTCCGTGTCGTTGCGTGAACTCGCCGCCGCGGTCGAGGTCGCGCTCTCGATCGGCGCGACCGGCGCCGACGCGATCCGTCTCATCTGCTTGCACCGCCAGGAGCAGCCGGTCGGACTGTTCAGCCTCGACGGCCACCCGCACCTGAAGTTGTTCGCGATCGACCCACCCGACCTCCACGCCTACCGCGCACTCACCCAGATTGGAGCATGACATGAAGACCCTCGAAACCAAATCCATGGTGCTGTTACGTCACCATCTCAAAGCGTTACGACTCCCGACCGTCGGTGCCGAATGCGAGAAAGTCGCGCAACGATGCGCCGCCGACAACGTCGATCACCTCACCTACCTGCTCCAGCTCACTGAACTCGAGCTGTTGGACCGGGAGAAGCGGGCCGCCGAACGGCGCACCAAAGCAGCACGGTTCCCGACGATCAAGACACTCGACACGTTCGACTTCACCGCCCGCCCATCCGTCAACAAGGTGCTCATCACCGAGTTAGCCCGCGGTGAGTTCATCGACAAACGCGAGAACGTGCTGTTCGTCGGCAACCCCGGCACCGGCAAGTCCCACCTCGCCACCGCGCTCGCCGCGTCAGCGTGCGCCAAGGGCTACCGCGTCCGGTTCTATCGAGCCACCGAACTGGTCACGACCTTGATCGAAGCTCGCGACGAACGCACCCTGCTCCGATTGAAGGGCCAGCTCGCCAAACTCGACCTGCTCGTGCTCGACGAGTTCGGCTACGTCCCCGCATCCAAGATCGGCGCCGAGTTGTTGTTCGACGTCATCTCGACCGCCTACGAACGCACCAGCCTGATCGTCACGACCAACCTGCCGTTCGAGTCCTGGACCGAAATCCTCGGCTCCGAACGGCTCACTGGGGCCACCCTCGACCGGCTCACTCACCGCTGCCGCATCATCGAAACCAAAGGCGACAGCTACCGACTCCACCACGCCACCAGAACCCGCTCAGCCAAGGCCAACCCCGACAGCTAACTTCCCACCAACGCGCTCCCGTTTTCGACCGGCACGCGCTCCCACTTTCGACCGGCGTTCACACCCGCCGAGAACACAAGGAGCCAACCATGTACATCGGTGGAGGATTACTTCTCGTGATCCTGGTTGTCGTCGTTGTCGTCTTCTTGATGCGGCGCTGATCGGCGATGGCTCGCGGGTGTTGACCGACCTGCGGCATGATCAGGGCCAGAAGGCTGCCGCAATCTGTGCGGGAACGACCCTTGTCGGATTCGGTGGGTGCGACTACGCCGGAGGGAAGTAGATGAGATCTCTGATCCTGCTGACCGGTACTTCAGCATTGGTGGCCGGGGCACTCACCGGCTGCTCGGCGTCAGGCTCGACCGCAGCCAAAGACGTGACGATCACTGCCTGCGCGATGCTGATTCGGCTCTGCGACTCCGACCGCAAGCTTCACGTAGAGGTCCTGACCACAGAGCAAGCAGTCGCACGCGCATCGACAGCGGACCGCGTGCGCGCCGCGTGATCGGACGCGTTAGACGTCGAGACCTTGAAGCGTGCGCCCCCGAACGCACATGGTCTCGCCTTGTCTTTGCTTGGTCGTGCCGGGCGACCTACGAGGCGTGCGGCTCGTAGTACTCGCCGACCTCTTTGTGGTAGCCCTTCTCGTCTGCTTGGTGACGGTCGGGCTCGTAGTCGGGTGCATCCTTGATCTGGTCCTTCGTCATATTGACGTAGACCTTCTTCTGGTCGGGATCGACGCGCTGCACAACCCCTGCCGGAATCATGCGCTTCTTCCCGAAGATCCAAAAGCCCGTGTCGACGACGAGGCAGCTCGAGGACTCCTCATACGTTGCTTCGTCGACCCTTCCGATGTGCCCATCGGATGCCTCTACGTCGAACCCAGTGACATCGGGCAGTTTCCGCCTCGCGGCTTCAGCGTCACCGGCGAGAGAAAACACATCAATGCGGTATGTGTAGATCTCCATGCAGTGCTCCCTTCTCTTCTCGAGAGATACCCAATCCACGTGCGAGCCAGCCGTTCTTTCTTCTCGGACCGTTCGTCAGGTGCTGAAGTACCATCGGCGGCGCAGGTCGGACCGCACGAACGGCTTCGCCACAGTTCCGACCGGTTGCGGATATCTATCGCGGCTGTTGTATCTCGCGCTCTCGCGCTCTTGCGCAATCGTGCGGTCGCCACCGTGTCGCCCAAACCCACCCCCAGCTCGCCCAGAAGCCGATTGACAAAACGGCGCCGATGGGCACCGACGATCATCAAGACCACACCGGTGGTGCGGACGTTCCAGCCGCTGCCTTGGGCCGAGATGGCGAAACGCATGATGGCTGCCGCGATCAACAACAAACCTACGACGATGCCCGTGGTGTTCGCTTCTCTGTGATGTTGTGCTCCTCCTGTCCACAACAAGATCATCGACGATTCCAAACAAACAGGGGTAGCGCCGAAGGTCCCGACACCCGCGGCCAGTGGTCGTTTGCCGTGGGCGGCTCCTGACGACCTGACGAGGGCGGTACTCGCAAGAGGAGCGTCGGATCGGCCAATCGGAGCGGGTACCCCTTGGCGTTTCATTGGAATCGTGAGCGCTCGATCGTGCACGGCCATCGAGACGCCGACCGCTCGCCACCGCCGCCATGACTGGGTCGCATGTCTCGCCGAAGGGGACGAACTGCTCTGTTGGCGAGGGCGGCGGGAGGGGAAGAGTGAAGACATGATCACACTTGGCGTCGTACTCATGTTGTTGGGCCTGGTGTTGGGAATTCCGATCCTGTGGACGGTGGGAATCATCTTGCTCGTCGTGGGCTTGGTGCTCATGCTGCTCGGCCGCACCGGTCGGCAGGTCGGTGGTCGAGCCCACTACTGGTGACAACACCATCCACGCGTGCCGATCCGTTCGCTGGGCTGTTGTAGCGCGAGCACTCTGGTGGGCGAATGCGGAAATCGGCGCTGACGCAACGCTTTGGGGACGTTGGGTTGTTGGCGGGAATGCGGGGTGGGGACATTCGGCTCTAGGCGTGCCGAAAGACCGGGAGAAGACTTCGGCGAGCGAGCGACGGGCTCGTCATGATCAATCGAATCGAATGCCCGAAGTTCCCCGGAAACAGTTTCCGGGGAACCCCGCCTCGGGGAGAGTGGTCTGGGGGCGCGCAGTACGGCGCAGTTGACCGGTGCTGTCGGCGCGTACCCCGACGAGATGTGTTGCCGTCAGCGACGATGTCGCCTTTGAGGAAACGAGCTTTGCGATAATCACTGCCTCTTCTCGTGCTTTCCGCAATGTTCGCATACTGCTCGGTGTTGTGGAACGCGGCGGGCATGAGCTCATCGATCGCGGCCCGTAACGCCGGGGCACGGTCGGTCACGACTTCGACCGGTTCGCCATGCGCTCGGAGTGATGTCGTGAAGAAGCGTCGCGCCGCCGGGTACCGCGTCGGGCCGAGACGTAGACGTCGATGATCTGGCCGTGCTGGTCGACTGCCCGGTAGACGTATCGCCACCTTCCTGCGACCGTCACATACGTCTCGTCCACGAACCAGCGGTTGCCGACCGCGTGCCGACACGGTCCGGCCCATCGGCCAGCAGCGGCGTGAAGCGCTGCACCCACCGGTACACGGTGATGTGGCCGACCTCGATCCCACGTTCGGCGAGGAGTTCTTCGACGTCGCGGTAGGAGGGCCCGTACCGGAAGTACCACCGCAAGGCGAGCACGATGATCTCAGGCGGGAACCGAAAGCCTTTGAACGCCGAACTCGGGACTGCGGGTACCAGAGGAACGGCGACGCATCATCCCGCCACCCTCACCGTCCGGCCCCACGATGCGCCAATGCAACAGTCCCGCTTTGCTCGCATTCGGCGAAGAGTTACTGCAGTTTCGTCATCTCAGCTTCTCTCTTGCCAGGACCGTGTGGCGCTTGACGATCGAGCGGCTGGTCAGTCGGCATGGTCGCCGGGCATGACGTCGGTCTCGGACAGATGCCACACGGGGCTGTCGGCGCCGTTCTCGACGTTGAACCCGTAATCGAAGACGAGAGTCCCGCCAAACGACGCACCGACCGAGACGAGCGAAGCGATCACGATCGAGAGCACGAGAAGCGCGATGCTCGGATGTGTGCGCGTGTGATACCCGTTCAGACGTAGCGCGATATCGACGAGCGCTAGAACCGTTACGGCGATCATGGTCCAGGCATGGGTGTTCGCGGTACGGCGCGCCTGGGTGCCCTTCTCCGTTGAGCGCAACCAATCCCAGAAGCCGGTCAGAGCCGCGAGCACGGAGACCGCGGCCCCGCCGATGAACACGTAGGTGCCGGCACGGAAGAAGTCACGCGCCCACGCCTCGTGCCGGCCGAAGGTCGCGATGATGTCGAAGACTGCCCCGAGTACATACGCCGCCACCGGAAAATCGGTCAGCGGGGGATGAGTCGGCTTGCCCGACCAGCCCCGCAACCCCTTGAACTTCCGACCTTTCACGGTCAGCGTTGGCCGGACCGAGAACTTCCGCATCACGGCCTCCTCATGTGCCGACTTCTCTTCCGCACGGTTTGGCATCCGACTGGGGCGCCCCGGCGCCTCGTCCCGGCACCGAAAGGACGACGCAGCAGCGGCCTGCTCCAGGCGCAAGCAGTGGTTCGACGACATCGCCCCCGACACCGTAGGCCTCTCCTCAAGCGATACCTCGCCCGACGCCTCTACCCGATCCTCCTCGCGGACCTCGCCGCATTGACATAGGAGTATCAGAGCCCTAACCGGGGCGAGCATGCAGCGCGTTCTCGGTGTTACTGACGCGTGGGAGGAACCGGCGGCCAACCGACGCAACACCGCCCGAGGCGCACACGAGATGTTCGCAGCGCGTCGTATCGACCGTTCAACGACGACGAGGCCGGCCGATGTCGCCGTGTCGGCGCCGGACCTCTTGCTCGGCGGCCTCCACTGCGTCTTCCTCCGGCTTGCTTCCGGTTTT
>JALYLU010000382.1 GCA_030774075.1 Actinomycetota bacterium
AGCTCGATCCGCAGCGCGGGCTCGGTATTCAGCACGTCGCGGGCCAGCTCGGATTCGGTCAGCCGACCGGGATCGAGCTCGGCGACGCGGCCGGGCGGGTCCCCGACCCGGCGTGGAAGGACGCCTACGCGCACGCGAATTACAAAACGGCGCAGGCGAAGCAGGAGAACGCGATCTGGTATCCGGCCGACAACATCTTCGCCGCGGTGGGGCAGGGCGACGACTTCGTCACACCGCTTCAGCTCGCGAACGCGTACGCGTGCTTCGCCAACGGCGGGACGCTGTGGACTCCGCACGTGGGCCAGGTGGTGACGAACCCGATGACGAAGCAAGTTGTCGAGAAGGTCGCGCCCAAGGCGCGCGGCAAGATCGACATTCCGCCATACACCTACTCGCAGATTGCCGCCGGCTTTGCCGGCGCGGTCTCCGACAAGGCCGGCACCGCGTACCCGCCGTTCCAAGGTCTGTTCGTTCCCGTCGCGGGGAAGACCGGAACCGCGCAGATCAAAGGTAAGGGACCGACGTCGTTGTTCGCGTCGTACTTCCCGGTCGGCAGCCCGCAGTACGCCGTCGTCGCCGTCGTCGAACAGGGCGGGCACGGCGCGCAGACCGCGGCGCCGATCGTGCGCCAGGTGATCGAGTCGATCAGCAAGCTTCCTCCGACGCCGATCCCTACCAAGTCGACGGGCAAAGACTGATGGCCACCATCACTGCGTCCGCCGGCCGCCGCCGCACTGCGTCGGACACGAGTCTCTTCGCGCACCTCGACCTCGCGCTCCTCACGTTGCCGATCGCGATCAGCGCGCTCGGTTTGCTCATGATCTTCGATGCCTCCCGGCACGAGACCGCGCTCGGCGGGCTGGCGCGCCTCTATTACGTCGAACGCCAGGGCGTCGCGGTGGTGCTCGGTCTGATCGCCATGGGCGTCACGATGGCGATCGACTACCGCCGCATTCGCGACGCGTGGCCGCTCGTATACCTCGCGGTTGTCCCGTTGCTCGTGGGCGTGGTCGTGCTCGGCCGCAATCACAACGGCGCGCAGGCCTGGTTCCAGATCGGCCCCTTCCAGTTCCAGCCGTCGGAGATCGCCAAGGTCGTGGTCGTGGTCGCGATCGCGGGATATTGCCATCAACATCGCGGCGATCTCGACGCGTGGCGCGTCGGGGTGGCGGTCGGCCTGACTGGTGTGGTCATGGCCATCGTGTACACGCAGCACGACCTCGGCACGATGCTCGTGATCATGGTGTGCGCGGCCGCGGTGCTCGTCATCGCCGGCCTCAAGCCCGTGCACATCGTCGTGCTGTTGCTGCTCGCGGCGTCGCTGGTGGGAGCGGCCGTGGTCACCGGCAAAGTCCACTCCTATCAGCTGGACCGGTTGACCTCCTTCGCCAACCAGTCGAGCCCCCGCGTGCCCGCCCAGGACCAGACTCCCACCCAGTTCAACCTCGGGGCCTCCAAGGCGGCGATCGCATCGGGAGGGTTCGAAGGCGCGGGCTTCGGCCGCGGCCTGCAGACGAAGAACGGCTTCGTGCCGGAGCAGCACACCGACTTCATCTTCACCGCGGTCGGCGAGGATCTCGGCTTCGTGGGAGGGGCCACGCTCCTGCTCCTCTACGCGCTCCTGGCCTGGAGGCTGTGGCGTATCGCCCTGTTGTCGTCCGACTTCTTCGGCACCCTCGTGGCCATCGGTGTGCTCGCGATGTTCGCAATCGAGGTGTTCGAAAACGTCGGCATGACGATGGGGATCATGCCGATCACGGGGATCCCGCTGCCCTTCATGTCGTACGGCGGCTCCGCGGTCATCACCTCGTTCATCGCGGTCGGACTCGTGCTCAACGTCCATATGCGTCGCTTCAGCTAATTCCTGGCCGCCCCACGGAGCGTGGTGAGCCGGGCCCGCGCCGCGCCCGGGCTACACTGCTCGGAGATGTCAGACCTGTGGCCGCGGATCGAACCGCTGCTGGCCCGGGTTGAGAAGCCCGCTCGCTACATCGGTATGGAGATGGGGACGGAGCCGGGCAGCTTGGCGCCCCGCCATGGGAGCAGCCGGGCGGCCTTTCTCCTGATCTATCCCGACACCTACGAGATCGGGCTCCCCAACCAGGGGCTTCAAATCCTCTACGAGCTCCTCAATGAGCGCGAAGACGCGGTCGCCGAGCGCGCGTACGCGCCGTGGACCGACATGGAGGCCGCGATGCGCGCGGCCCGGGTGCCCCTGTTCAGCGTCGACACGCATCGCGCCGCGGGCGACTTCGACGTGCTCGCGTTCAACCTGTCCGCCGAGCTCGTCTACACGAACTTGCTGAACCTCGTCGATCTCGCGGGCGTCCCGGTTCGTGGCGCCGACCGGTCACCCTCGCATCCGGTCGTGATCGCAGGCGGGCACTGCACGTACAACCCCGAGCCGCTCGCCGAGTACGTCGACGCCTTCGTCATCGGCGACGGCGAGGAGGCGATCGGCGAGATCGCGGACGTGATCGGCGCGTGGAAGCGCGGCGGACGCGCGAATCGCGAGGCGGTGCTGCGCGACCTCGCCACGATCCCCGGCGTTTATGTGCCGTCTCTCTACGACGTCGAGTACGACGGTCCGACGGTTCGGTCGGTGACGCCCCGCTACGCCGACGTTCCCGCCGTCGTCGACAAGCGCACGGTGGCCGACCTGGCCGACTGGCCGTACCCGAAGCATCAGCTCGTACCGCTGGTCGAGGTCGTGCACGACCGGCTGAACGTCGAGATCTTCCGAGGTTGCACTCGGGGCTGTCGTTTCTGCCAGGCCGGCATGATCACGCGGCCCGTTCGGGAACGACCCGAGGAGCAGGTTCGCACGATGGTCCGCGAGGGCCTGCGCCGCACCGGCTACGACGAGGTGGCGCTGACGTCGCTCTCGAGCGCCGACTTCTCGGGGATCGAGGGAGTCGTCGCCGACCTCGTCACCGATCAGGAGGGCACCGGGGGCGTGAGCGTCTCCCTGCCGAGCCTGCGGGTCGACGCGTTCACGGTCGGGATCGCGAGCGAGCTCCAGAAGGTTCGCCGCAGCGGTCTCACGTTCGCGCCGGAGGCCGGTACGTGGCGATTGCGCCAGGTGATCAACAAGCTGATCATCGAGGACGACCTGTACTCCGCGGTCGATGCCGCGTACTCACAGGGTTGGCGGCGAGTGAAGCTCTACTTCCTCACCGGACTCCCGACCGAGATGGACGAAGACACGCTCGGCATCGCGCAGCTCGCGACCAACGTGACCGACATCGGTCGCAAGTACACGAAGCAGGCGAGCTGCACCGTGTCGGTCGGAGGATTCGTCCCAAAGCCGCACACGCCCTTCCAATGGTTCGGTCAGAACGGTGTCGACGAGCTGCAGCGCAAGATCACGCTGCTGCGCAACGCGGTCCGGGGAACCCGCGCGCAGGTGAAGTGGCACGATCCGAAGGCGACCTTCGCCGAAGGGATCGCCTCTCGCGGCGACCGGAGAATCGGCCGGGTCATCGAGCGGGTGTGGCGGGCCGGCGGCACGTTCCAGGAGTGGAGTGAGGGCTTCTCGCTCGACCGCTGGCTCGACGCGATGCGCGCCGAGGGTCTCGACCCGGATTGGTTCGTCACGCGCCACCGCACGCGCGACGAGGTGCTGCCGTGGTCGCATATCGCCGCGGGTCTCCACGCCGATTTTCTGTGGGACGACTGGCAGGCGGCCCTGGCCGCGCACGGGCTCCCCGATTGCCGGTGGACTCCGTGCTACGACTGCGGGGTGTGTACCGACTACGCCCTGGAGCACGTCGTGGCGTCGCCGGTGGCGCCCGCGGGCGGCTCGCAGGGCACCGGCCAGGACCTGACGCGATCGGCAGCGGACGTACCGGTTCGTTTCCTCGGGTCGAAGGTGCGTGCCGGCGGCGGCGGAGCGGGGTCGTGAGAGGCGGCGCCGCGAACCCCGTCCGGCTTCGGTACACGAAGCTCGGCAAGATCCGTTGGATCAGCCACCGCGACGTCGCGCGTGCCCTCGAGCGCGCATTTCGCATCGCCCAGCTTCCGCTCGCGTTCAGCGAGGGCTTCTCGCCCCGGCCGCGGGTGAGCTTCGGGCTGGCGTTGTCGACCGGGCACGAGAGCGAGGCGGAGTACGTCGACCTCGTGTTGGCGGAAGCCGTCGATCTCGACGCGCTTGCGTCCCGGCTCAACGGCGGGTTGCCGGAAGGTATCGACGTGGTCGGCGCGGTCGCACTCGCCGATCGCGCACCGGCGTTGCAGGAGGCGGTGACGTGCGTCGAATGGCGGGTCGACGTCGCCCGCGGCGACCTGACGGAAGTCGATCCGGCGCGACTGCGCGAGGAGATCGACGCCGCGCTGGCAATGCCCTCCCTGATGGCGACACGGCACCGCAAGGGTCGCGAGGTCGTCGAGGACGTACGGCCCGTGATCCGTCGGATCACCGTGTGCGGCGGCTCCTCGGCAACCGCGCTTCCGGCAGTCGTCGAGATGGAAATGTCAACCCAACCGCGCGGCGCGAAGCCGGGTGAGGTACTCGCTGCCATCGGCGACCTCACCGATGTTCGAGCGCGGCGTACGAATCAATGGATCGAGCGCGACGGCGCGCGGCAGGAGCCGCTCGACGCCGACACGCGCCCGCGTGTGCCGGAGGCATGCGTGTCATGAGAGAAGGCATCGATGTCAGACCTGAACCGTCTCGAGGACGAGACGCGTACCGAGACACCCACCCAGGCGCCCACCGAGACGCGCCCGACGACCGCGCCGGCCGACGAGCCCGAGGCGTCGCCCGCCGGCATTAGGAGCGCCGCGTCCCCGAGCGCGGAGTCCGTGAGCGACTCGCCCGCGACCGCAGATGCGGGCAGCCCGCCGGGAACCGAAGGCGTCGTGCCGCGGAAGAAGCGCCGGCGCGGCACGCGTGGTGGCCAGCGCCGCAAGAAGCCGGCCGGAGCCGGCGCGGTGGCCGGCGGTGCTGCGGGAGCCGGACGCGCCGATGACGAAGACGACGCCATGCACGGCCGCGAGGACTGGACTGCAGAGAGCGCCGATCGCGGTCTGACCGACGACGAGATCGGCGCGCAGGCGCGTGAGGACGCCGGCCTCGTGCCACCCGCCGCGGCCCGGCCCAAGATTGGAGACAGCCGGCCCGCGCCCGCATCGCCGCCGTCCGAGTACACGGACAACGGTGCCGCGACCGACCCTGACGGCGCGCCCAAGAAGCGCCGCCGGCGCAGAGGTGGCCGGGGGCGCAGTAAGGGTGACGAAGCTCGTGTCGCGGGCGCCGCAGTGGCGCCGACCCGTGCGCCCGGCCGATCGGGTGGCGCGCC
>JALYLU010000383.1:0-312 GCA_030774075.1 Actinomycetota bacterium
GCTCTGACGAGCCTAGATATGGCTCGCCTGCCTTGTCACCCTGCCGGCGTGCTCGGTCACCCTGGGCGCGTCGTTCTGGGGCGCTTGTTCGGGGATGTCCAGCCGCGGTGGCGGTTGTTGCGGGCGGCGTGGGACGTTTGTTCGTCGTCGGTTGGGCGACGGGATTGCGGGATGAGCAACCAGGTCGGCGACGCGGACAAGTGGTTCGCCGAGGCGCTCGCGCTGCGCGAACGCATCCAGTCGCCGCCGCTCGTCGCGTGCACCCAACCTGCGTGGGCCGGTCTTCTGGCGGAGGGGGGCGCGCCTGACGAT
>JALYLU010000383.1:322-5285 GCA_030774075.1 Actinomycetota bacterium
CCTGACGATCGCGTGCAAGCGCTCGAAATGGCGAAACACGCACTTACCGCCGCAACTACACGTGGCTACAGCTACATCGAGGCCGACGCCCGCGCCGTCCTCTCGCAACTCGCCTGACTGGATTCACTGAGCGTGCCGTCGACGTCGATTAGGCGTCAGATGGTTTGGGTATATCCGGCCTCGCATGGCGGGGGCGTCACGACCTGAGCCCGCTGCGGTTCGGCACGGATAAAGACGCAGTCTGGACGTCCAGGAAGGCAGGACGCAATGTCGAGTACGCGACCGAAAACGCGACGAAGCGCGCGGGCATTTGCGTTGTTGATGAGCGCTTCGCTCGTCGTCGCCGGTTCGATGACAGCCACCCGCGCTTCCGCCGCCACGCCGGCCTTTCGCGCGGTCGGCAGCGCCAAACAGGTGTACGTCACCGGCCTTGCACCCTCCGCGCAGATGTCGCTCCTTACCCCCGCGGGACTGACCCTCAAGACCCAGAAAGCCAACTCCCTGGGAGGGCTGCTGTTTCGGAACGTGCCGCCGGCCACGGGTTACCGCGTACGTCGAGATTCCGATGGGCTGAAATCGGGGACGCTCACGGTGCACTCCGAACAGGCGGCGCCCTGGAATCCGGGGGTCTACAACCAATCGATTCCCGACGACGGATACGGGTACCTCACCACCCGTGACGGGACGAAGCTCGCCATCAACGTGCACCCGCCGACAAGCCCGGCCGGCGAGCCCGGGCTACCGCCGGGCACTCCCATTCCAAATGGCCCCGCTTACGCTCCGCCGTACCCAACTCTGATCGAATACTCCGGTTACGGGTACGCCAACCCGGCCGGACCGGACAACGGCATCGCCGTGCTCGCGAACCTGATGGGCTTCGCGGTCGTCGACGTGAACATGCGCGGGACGGGCTGCTCGGGTGGCGCCTTCGATTTCTTCGAGCCGCTTCAGAGCCTCGACGGGTACGACGTGATCGAGACGATCGCCCGCCAACCGTGGGTGCGGGATCACAAGGTCGGGATGATGGGCATCTCCTACGGGGGAATCAGCCAGCTGTTCACTGCCCAGCTCCAGCCGCCGAGCCTCGAGGCCATCTCACCAATCTCGGTCATCGACGCCACGGCTACGACGCTCTATCCGGGCGGCATCCTCAATACCGGCTTTGCGGTTGCATGGGCGCAGCAGCGCCAGCACGAGGCTCTACCCGCCGGACCCAACAGCGGACAGCCCTGGGCATACCAGCAGATCCAAAGTGGCGATACGACGTGCGCGGCCAACCAGGTGCTCCACGGCGAGGCGGCCGACCTGAACGCGAAGATCGCCGCGAACTCGCATTATGACGCCGCGGTCGCCGACCCTCTGGACCCCGTCACCTTCGTCCACAAGATCAACGTGCCGGTGTTCATGGCCTGCCAGCTCGAGGACGAACAGACGGGAGGACACTGCCCGGAACTGGTCCGGCACTTCACCGGGACGAGTCGGAAGTGGTTCACCTTCACCAACGGCGCGCATATCGACTCGCTCGACCCGGAGACCTACAACCGCTGGTACGACTTCTTGCAATTGTTCGTCGCGCACCAAGCACCGATCCAGAACGTCGCGATTACCCGCGCGGCCGCTCCGGTCATCTACCAGGCGGCGTTGGGCCTCCCGCAGTCCGACGTGGTCACGCTGCCGGTCGACCCCATCCAGGCGATCCCGACGTACGACGCGGCCCTCGCCGCGTTCGATCAGCTTCCGCAGGTTCGGGTGCTGTTCGACAACGGCGCCGGCGCGGGGCCCACTCAAACCGCGAACCCCGGCGACCCCTATCCGGGGTTCGAGAAGAGCTTCTCGTCCTTGCCCATCCCGGGCACCACGGCGCGTACCTGGTACTTCGGGGCGCCTGGAGTCCTCAGCGGCACACCGCCTACAAGCGCGGGGATCAACTCGTTCAGCTCGAACGCGAGCGCCCTTCCACTCACCGACTACGGGAGCAACACCGGTACCGGCGGGTTGTGGGGCAACGCGTCGCAGTGGGATTGGAAATGGCAGCAAAGTCCATCGGGCACCGCCGTCTCGTACGTCTCGGCGCGACTCGCGGCGAACACCACGGTCATCGGTAGCGGCGCCGTCAACCTCTGGGTGCGATCATCGACCCCCGACGTCGATCTGCAAGCCACGATCAGCGAGGTGCGTCCGGACGGGAACGAGACTTTCGTCCAGAACGGCTGGATCCGCGCGAGCGAGCGCAAGCTCTCGACGAACACGAACAACATGTTCAAGCGGCTGAGCACGGCACTCGAGCCGATCCCCACCTTCACGACCGCCGACGCTTCCCCCATGCCGGCCGGACAGTTCGTCAAGGTCGTCGTTCCGCTCTACTACCAGGGCCACGCGTACCGCGCGGGGTCGCGCATCCGAGTGACGATCGCCGCGCCGAACGGCACGCAACCAATTTGGTCCTTCAGCCAGACGGTGCCGAGGCCCAGCGGGAACGTCTCGATCGCCTTGTCCACGTCCATGCCGTCGAGCCTCGTCCTTCCGGTCGTTCCCGGCGTGAGTGTGCCGACGCCGCTCCCCTTGTGCCCGAGCCTGCGCAACGAGCCGTGCAGGCCTTACCGGGCGATCGTGAACAACACGGCCCCGTGAGAACCGCCCGCCAATGTCGCCCAGGTACCGGGCCGCATCTGGAACGTGTCGCCGACCTGCCGGTACTTCGGGATCCGGCCGGGCTCGGTGGTGGAGGTTACGCGGGCAGCCCGGGGTAAGAAGGGCGCGCCGGTGCTCGGGGCAATGTCCGCCGACAGTCGCGGATGGAGCCCTCAGACCGAGACCGCACGGTCACGCGAGACCGGTTTCGCGCACAGTGATGCTGAGGCGTCCCCTTGGAAGACCGAGAGCGTCGGGAGCTGTGTCGGGAAACACTTTCGGGACGCCGTGGAAGATGCGGCGATTCTCCCGGCCGAATACGAGCAGGTCTCCGCTGCCCATCGTGATGTCGGTGAACGGTCCGACCCGGCGGTCGACGTCCGCGAGTCGGAACGTGCACCTGTCACCGAGGCTGATCGTCACGACCGGCGCGTCCGATGGTTCTTCGCCATCCTGGTGCAGGCCGAGTCGCGCGTCCTCGGGATACAGATTCACGATCGCCGCGTCCGGGTCGTACGCGATCGCCTCCGCGCTGTTCGCGCCGTAGGTTGCCGCGACCGCCGCGCGCGCCAACCGAATGAGCGTGTCGGGAAGCGGCTTCACGGGAGCACCGTCAGTGTCGTCGGCGGTTCTTGTGTACACGTACGGCAACCAATGCCAGCCGAGGCAAACCGATTGCACGCTCATGAGGTGACCGGTCGGCACGCGGGGATGGCGAAGTCCGGCCGGGGGGAGTGCCCAGCATCGGAAGTCGTCGACGAGGCGTCGCTGCTCGTCGGTACGGAGCCAGTTCGGGATGTGGACGACACCGGGGAGAACATGCCGCGGCGTGAGCGCGCTCGAGCCCTCCCGCGCATCCTCGTCGAGCGGCAGAGCCATCTGGCGGGTCGGATTCGACGTGACCGATGCAGCAGTGAGGGTCACGGGTTCGCCACCGAGTCGACTCCTCGCTCCTCCGCGTCGAGTGGTTGGCGTCGTGTTCATCCCGCCTCCAACGCGAGAAGCATGCGCTTGGCCTCGACTCCTCCGAGGTAGCCGCCCATGCGGCCGTCGGAACGCACGACGCGATGGCAGGGGACGATGAGCGGCAGCGGATTGTTCGCGCAGGCGCTGCCGACGGCGCGTACGGCTTTCGGATTGCCGGCCAACTGCGCAACCGCGGCATAGGTGGCCGTGTGCCCGTAGCCGATCTCCGGCAGATGATGCAGCACCGCGCTGCGGAACCCGGTCGACAGTTGCCAGTCGAGCGGCACGTCGAAGGCGCGCCGGTGTCCGGCGAAGTAGTCGTCCAACTCGCGTGCGGCTGAGTCGAGTCTCGCCGGATCGTTCAGGACTCGCGGGCTGATCCGATCGGACAGGCTCTGCAGGACCGCGTCGTGGTTCTCACTGCTGAACGCGACGCGGACGAGGCCGGCGTCGGTGGCCGCTAGCAGCAACGGGCCCACAGGGCTGTCGACGACGCGGTACGCGATGTCGAGGATGCCGGCGGCCCGCGCGGCGATGGATAGCCGGTCGTGCAGCGACTGCAGACGGTCACGTGTGTCGGGATAGACCTGCGCCAGGTCTCGGATCAATTCGTCGTCTGTCATCGGACTTCTCGTTTCTTGCCAGAGGCAACCGGGTGGTCGCGCCGAAGGCCGGCGACGCCGTCGGCTGCGGCGCGGCGCGCGGCATCGGCGGTGCCGCCGAGAATCTTGGCGACGTCGGCGTAAGGCAGACCGGCGAGGTAGTGGTAGGCGACGGCCTGTTTCTGTTTGGCCGGGAGCCGTATCAGCGCGTCGGCGAGATCCGTGTCGTACCCATCGGTCCTCGCAACGGTGGGCACGTCGGGAAGATCCGCGGTCGGTATCGCGCGCCGGGCCGCGACGCGGGTGACATCGATGGCTTTGCGATGCGCGATCGTCACGAGCCACGCCTCGACGTTGGCGTCGGCTGGGAGATCTGGATACGCCTTCATCGCGGCCAAGAACGCCTCCGACCAAGCGTCGTCGGCGTCGACGGGGCCCAGCACTGCCCGACAGACGCGCAGAACTGTCGGACCGTGCGTCGCGACGACTCTTTCGAAGGGCGGCTTGGTGGTCACGTCTATCCAATGTTCAACAGGTCACGCCGCCGCGATCAAGCCGAGCCGCGGGAGCACGGTGAACCAGCGTCCGACGATTGCCTTGTTCTCCTCCGTCGGCATTGTCTGTCCGTTCTACGGTTTCAGGCGGTAGGACGCGCTCGCGTTCGAGCGCTCGTCGGGTAGACGACTGCCGCAGGCAAAACGTGAGCTCGCGTTATTCGGGGACGCGCATTCGGGGACACTTCACCGCGTCGTTCTGTCGGGCTC
>JALYLU010000384.1:0-4384 GCA_030774075.1 Actinomycetota bacterium
ATACTGCCCATCGATCCCAGCAATCCGGCGGCGCGCAGCCGCCGGCCGAATGCCCAGCTGGTGTATTGGCTGCCGTGATCGGAATGCACGATCGTGCCGTCGGGCCCGTTGCGTCGCCAGATCGCCATCTGCAAGGCGTCGACGACGAGCTCCGCGCGGATGTGGTCGGCGATCGACCATCCGATCACGCGTCTGCTCCAGGCATCGAGCACGACCGCGAGATACACCTTGCCGCCATCCGTCGGATGCTCGGTGATGTCGCTCACCCAGAGACGGTCAGGTGCATCGACGGCGAAGGAACGATTGACGAGGTCGTCGGCAGGCTCAGCCTGTGGATTACGTCTCGTACAGCCTGTGGTGCGTCGTCGATAGACACCTTCGACGCCCGCGCGACGCATCAGCCGGGCGACGCGCTTGCGGCCGACCCGCACGCCGGCACCGAGTCGGAGCTCGGCATGGACGCGTGGCGCACCGTAGGTGCCACGCGACTGGCGGTGGATCTCGATGATCGTGGCGGTCAACGCGTGATCCTCTCGGGCCCGTGCACCGGGGTTCGATTGACGATCACGCCATTCGTAGTAGCCGGAGGTCGTCACCTTCATCACGCGACACGACGCCGCGACCGGCAGGTCCGAGCAGTGCTCGGCGATGAAGGTGAAGATCATTTTGGGAGAACGTTCTCCTTGGCGAAGTACGCCGCGGCGCGCTTGAGGATCTCGACCTCCATCTCCAATGCACGCTTCTCACGACGGAGCTTCACCAACTCCGCACGTTCATCAGTCGTGAGTCCCTCGCGCCGACCCGAATCGATGTCGGCTTGGTTCAACCAGTTCCGAAGACAACCCTCCGAGATCCCGAGGTCCTTCGCGATCTGCGCGATCGGCTTCGCGCGCTCACGCGCCAACTCGACCGCGCGCGCATGGAACTCAGGCGGATGCGGTGCCGGCATACGGACTCCTCTCCGAGGTGGACTACCACCTCAGCGCAGACGTCCGGAAAAGCGGGGGATGCTCACCACGACGTCGACCGGCTTTTTGAGTTGAACAGCGACGCGGAGGTCATGCGCTTCATCACTGGTCGGCCGAGCACTGACGAGGAGGTGAGGTCCGAAGCCGCAACCGCGATCGGATGTCGGTGGCTCGTCGCCGAGCGCAGCACAGGTGATCTTGTGGGCTGGCTTGGAGCGATCCCTTCTGCGGAAGGAACGGAGTACGACCTCGGCTGGCGGCTGCGACGGTCTGCGTGGGTCGGGGGTTTGCCACCGAAGGAGCGCTTGCACTGATCGACGCTCTGTTCGAGGCTGGCGCGACACGCGTGTTCGCTCAGACGATGGCGGTGAACGAGCGCTCCCGACGGGTGATGGAGCGGTGCGGACTGCGCTACTGCCGTACGTTCCGCCTGGAGTTCGACGACCCTCTCCCCGGGACCGAACTCGGTGAGGTCGAGTACGACCTCACCCGCGCTCAGTGGAAGGCCCAAGTGGACCGCAGCAACCCGGCGGCGAACGACAACTGACGATTTACACCCGTGCAGGCGAAACAGCGCCTCTACCGCCGGGTCGGTTACGTGGAAGCGGCTTCGAGGGCAGGCAGGTGCTCACCGTCGCGAGCGCGCTCGATTGCAGCTCTGGGACGGTTATGCGAGCGCGCAGATCGCCGCAGTTATGCGCCCTGGCCCAACGCGCCGAACCAAGCAGTCAGTTGTTCCGCGAAGGCGGATACGGCCCCGCGCTCCACGGTGAGCCCATAGGTATCGCGCAGCGTGGCGAGCAGGTAGTCGCGGATGTCGTTGGACGTGGCACCGGTTCGCAACTGCGACAAGAGCGACCCGTTCAGGTCGTCATACTCATCGCGGTCGCTGGGCGCAGTCGACGGATCGCGATACACGCCGATCGGGTCGCATTCGTTCAGCAGGTCGCGCAGCTCGCGACCTTCTCGGTCGGTTGGGCCGGACATACCGACAGGTTGCCCCAGCCGACCCGCATCGAGCGAGTACCGATCGGCAGTTATGTATTCGCCTCCTAGGGCGGCAGGTCGTTCGTCACGGGCCGGGCCGCAGTTGCAACGGCAAGTCCCGTTGAGTCATCGCCTTCGCGTCTGTCCACTCTCGTCACGCAGTTCCGAGGAACTCATCGCAGTTGCGGGCGGCGATCATCATGATCGCGGACTGTGGGTTGACGCCCGGAGCGCCGGGCAGGAGCGACGCGTCGTTCACCCGAAGGTTGGAAGACCCCCACACACGGCCGAAGCTATCCGCAGCCGTAAGAGCGCGGTTTTCGCCCATGCGGATCGTGGATGCGAGGTGCACGGTCATCAGATTCGTCTGCGTGCGGGTCACGGCATCCCACCACTTCGCGAGGTCCTCGGGGCGTCGCACAACGGCTGCGCCTGAGACGGAAGGGTAAAGCTCTGTAGCCCCTGCGGCCAGCAACGCTTCGCCTAGGTGCACAAGCCCGCGGGCGAGGCGGCTGAGGTCCGCGTCGGTCAAGCGGTAGGTGACGACCGGCGCGCGCAATCCCGGCACCGCGATCACCCGGCCGTGACCATCACGGATCGCCGCGTAGTACACCCCGACGTGTGACCACTGCGCCATGGCGTCGCGATAGTCCGCATCGGAGTCGGCGAGCGCCATCGCGATCTGGCCACGCCGACTCGCGGACCCACCGATCTCGATGTCAGGCGCGAACTCGGTGATGCGATGCATCGGCACGTCGCCGTGGTCGAGTTCGAAGGGGAAACGGGCCGCGATTTTGATCATGGGATGCAGCTTCAGGCCGACGCCGATCCGGCGGCGGATGCCGCTGCGCTGCAACAAGGCAGGCGTCTGCACCGCGCCGCCGCACACGAAAACGTGGTCGGCGTGAATCGTGATCGGCTCGTCGCCCTCGGCACCGTGGCGGACGCAACGCGCACCGACGACATGGGCACCGTGGCGGAGCAACCGTTCGACACGGCAATCGGAGATGATGCGCGCGCCCGCGTCAACCGCGCGGGGAATGAACGTCCGGGTCATCGTCTGTTTTGTGGCCCGGCCTCCCTCATAGCGGAAGAGCCGCGGGAACTCCACCGAGCGCCAACCCAGTTTCGCCGCGCCCCTCTCCAACAATGCAGACGAGACCGGTGGCGCGAACGGCAGTTTCGAAACCGTCAGATCGGTTTCTATCACGTCCGCGTAATGGGCGAGCGTCTCCGACGCGAACGCCTCGATCGCGTACTTGACCCGCCATTCCTCGGCGAGCTCCTCCGGGAGGCGGGGAAAAAGGGCGCTGTTGATCTCGGTGCTCCCGCCGACGCAGCGGCCCTCGGCATAAACGATGCTCGGCTTGCCGAGTGCCGCGGACAGACCCCGATGGCGATATTTCGCGCAGATCTCCTCCAGCGAGAACGGCTCCATGGCGTCCGGGTCAACCCACGGACCCTCCTCCACGACCGTAACCGAGCGTCCCGCCGCAGCGAGTGTCGCTGCGGTGACCGCGCCGCCAGCCCCCGATCCGACGACCAGGACATCGGTGTCGAGATGCCGGATCCGTAGGTCACTCATCACGTCACGCGATTGGTGGTCGCCGCAGTATCAGGACCGTCGCGGCTGTCGACGACTTCAAAGGTCTGAAGCATAGTGCCATCAGGGTCCGGGAAGCTTGCGAACCGTCCCCACTGCTCTTGCGTCACGGGTCCGCAAGCGACGCCCGCTGTTTCGAGTCGCTCGCGTGACTCATCGACGTCGTCCACGATGAAGGCCGGTTCAATTGTGTCGCGTCCTGATGCTCTGGGCGAACCACGCCCAAAGCTCTGGGCGTCGAAGAGTTCGAGGAAGACACTGCCCGCCGAGAGCGACGCCCAGTTGACAAGTGGCACGGACGGCGGACCGGGATCGATGTCATGAACCTGAAGGCCAAGGCGATCGCGATAGAAGCAAAAGGCCTCCTCGAAGTCGCTGACGAACAAGTTGACCTGGAATAGGTTCATGGACACCACCGTCTCGTCTCGGATCGGCCTCGGCACCCGCACAGATTGCCCGCTCGGGGACGCTTATGCCCAGCCCGGGAGATCCGGGAAGGGAAGCGTCGGTCGATCCAACGACTTTCAATTCGCACCTTCATGACGACAGAGGCGTCACCAGCCAAGAACGCCCATCCCGATCGATGGCAGATATGGCGCTCGCGGCTCTACGCGCTCACGAGCACCGAACGGTAACGGTGTACGGCGGAGCAGGCCCGCGGGGGCCGCTCTTCAACCTCCGCAAAACGAGTGTTGACGGGCCGCAGGGCTTGCCCCCGTCGGCAACACCCCGGAACGTGTACGTGCTGCCGCTGCGAACCGTCAACGCAATGGAGACGCCACCATTCCGGCTCACCCGCGCCGAATCCACCACCGCGCCGTCCGGC
>JALYLU010000384.1:4394-5283 GCA_030774075.1 Actinomycetota bacterium
CACGACCACCGACCGAAGGGCTAACCGCACGCACGCATAGTGCCCGCTCGGAAGTCGCTATGCGAGCGCCGATCCCCAGATCTGCGTTAGTTGCGTGGCGGCTCGACCGCACTTCCGGGGCCGCGGGACGGCGGTTGAGGGCGGACGGGTTCGCGATCGCCGCCGTCGTCATTGCCACCTCGGTAAAACGCAGCTTCAAGTTCGTCCTTGAGCTGTTCGACCTCGTGATGGAGTTCCTCAAGTTGGTTGCGCTCATCCTCTGTTGGCTGTCGCTCGTCGCGAACTGCGCGCAGAATCAGCACCTTCGCGTCCTCGGAACGAGCGCGTAGGCGCGACTCCAGTTCGGCGACTGCATCCATGTCTGCCACGCACGCATATTGCCCTGATGGTTGAGTGGGTGTCACGCGCTGCGGTGGTTTCGTAGCGTCGAGGGTGCCGGCGGGTGGTCCCGATATTGCCCTGCCGCTCTCGGGTTGGCTTGTGAGCGATGAGTCTGCCCGCCGGTTCCCGTGCTGTGGCGTGGCTCGAAACAGGAACGGCATCCCCGCATCAGGAGTGCCCGCCGCGGCGACCCACTTCTGAGGAGGAGGACACGTGTTCATCATTGGGATCGATCCCCATAAGGGTTCGCACACGGCTGTCGCGATCGACGGCGACGAACGGCTCGTCGGCGAGTTGTTGGTGCCCGCGGATCGCCGACAACGTGAACGACTGTTGTGCTGGGCGGCGAAGTTCGAACCCCGGGTCTGGGCGGTCGAAGGCGCGACCGGCACGGGTGCGTTGCTCGCTCGGCAGCTCGTGCGTGCGGGCGAGACCGTGCTGGACGTGCCGCCGGCGTTGTCGGCGCGAGCGCGGCTGTTGGACTCCGGCCACAAGGACAAGACCGATG
>JALYLU010000385.1:0-3231 GCA_030774075.1 Actinomycetota bacterium
ACCAGCAGCTGCGCGCCCGCGGCTGCCGCGAGCGCGCCGAGCACCGGCGCGACGTGCTCGCGCCGGCCGAGGAGGTGCCACGCGCCTTGGTACGCGGCGTACGTCGCCGCCGCGACCGCGACGCGTTCGACGAAGATCGTGAGCCGCCAGGTACGGCTGCGGTCGGTAGTGCGCAACAGGATCGACACGAGCTGCGCACCGAGCACGGCGATCGCGTACTCGCGCAGGCTGAACGATGATGCCAGCACGACGAGCACCGCGTACGAAAGAGGCAGTGCGCTGCGATCCTCCAGCCGCAATGCCAGTAGCTCGCCAAGGACGAGACCCGCCGCGAGGAACGTGAGTGCGTCGGCGTGGCCGGCGCGGTCGACGAAGTGTGCGACGGTGCCCGCGACGAGCCCGAGCACGCAGACAAAGGCCACCCGGTTGCGTCGAGTCATCCCGTCGCGCCCGAGGGTCGTGGTTCCAGCCGCATCACGTTGTTCTCGGCAGCCTTCGGCGGGCGGAAAAGGGCTGATCAGCCCGATCTGGTCAACCGATCGTAGCGAGCCGGATACGCCGGGGGTGCGTTTCCGCCCGGGTCAGGACGACGGGGACGTTTCGGACGCCTCGTTCTCGAGCAGATCGCCGAGGCCGGCACTACCGAGGCCGGCGACCGGGGCATTGTCGAATTCGGCGTCGCGCTCGAATCCGTCGCCGTGCTTCTCGCCGCGCCGTTCGACGGCATGGATGAGCGCCTCGACACAAGCCGGGTGGAACTGGATGCCCGCTTTGTCGCGAAGCTCACGGAAGGCGACGTCCTGCGACAGCGCCTTCCGGTAGGCGCGCGTCGAGGTCATGGCGTCATACGCGTCGGCGATCATGACGATGTAGGGCTCGATCGGGTGGTCGAGATCGTCGGGGTCGAACCGGGTGTTGTCGCTATGAGACGCGGCCGCGATCGGGCGCAGGAAGTCGATGTGACTCAGCATCTGCACGCTGACCTTCTCGTGGACGCGAACGTGCGCGAACTCTTCCGGCGTCAGCCGGCCCGGCTTGTTGAGGAGCTGGTTCGGGACGACGAGCTTGCCGATGTCGTGCATCAGCGCCGCGAACCGCAGCCGCTCGAGCCGCGCCGGCATGAAGTTCAGCTCTTCGCCGATGTAACGCGCGTAGTCGGCCACCCGCTCGGAGTGCCCGGAGGTGTATCGATCCTTCGCCTCCAGGGCGCGGATGAGCATCCCGACGGTTTCGTCGTGCGATTCCTTCACCCGCATGTACGACGCGAACATCTCGCGCGCGATGAGGATCGGCACGATGATCAACAACATCACCGCCGGCCCGAGCGAGAGATACAACCGGCCGAGGAGAAAGCCCAAGACCGCGAACGGAAGAACCTCTGCTCCGGACGGAAGCAACCCGCCCAGAACTTCGCGCCAGGAGCTCGTGCCTTCGACGACATACGAGAGCAGGAGCAACGCCCAGGCCACAAGCATGTATGCAAACGCGGCCGGAATCGCGGTGAGCACAAAGTACAGAGCGGATCCGGTGGTCGCGGACGGAAGGGTTCCGTAGACCAACGCCGCGGCCAGGAATGCGAGCGCCGAGACACCGGCGTTGAAGGGCAGCCAACCCCAGGACGCCTTGGAGAAATAGCTCGGGCGTACGGCTAGGAGAGAACACACGAGCATCGCTCCGAGGAGGGAGTGCTCGTCGCGGAAAACGACGATCGCCGCCATACAGACCCCGAGTCCCGGAGAAAGGAGCACGCCGTCGCGCAGTCTGACGAGCATTTGCGCAGAGAGCAGAACCAGTGCGGCAAGCACCGCGAGGGCGCCCGCGGAGGGAAGTCCCTCCCGGCGCGCCAAGAACAACTCGGCACCTACCGCGACCGCGAAGACCGCGACGGTGAACCATCGGAGCTGTCGGGGAAACGGGGACATCGTCTCTATTTGTCGGCAACCAAGGACGGATCTGGAGACAGGCGGCAAGGCCGCGGGCAGAGCGGTTAGCCACGAACCCAAGCGCCACCAGCAAGCAGAACAGCAACAAGCCCACCGGTAACAGCAGCGACACGGACAGCAATCTTCTTCACAGGAATTCCCCCTCGCGTCACGACCTCCGCCGCGACCGCTAGGGACGACGGGGCACATCCGCTTCGCTGAGGAACATTTGCGTTTGTGAAGTGAGAAGCCCGGCCCGAGACCTTGCCGTCTATCTCCCAAGTCGTCGTGCCTAGTTCAAACCCCCTTGCCATTGGCCACATCGCTCGCATTCGTAACGCGAGCAACAACAGCCCCACGCGGCGGAACCGGATTCTCGCGGACCGAACCGCGGTCTGAATCGCAATTCTCGCCTCAGTGCGCCCTTTGCGCAAGGGCGGCGCCGAAGAAAACCCGACATAACGGCATATTCGTAGCTTAGTTGGGCAACTTTCCTATTCGTTCATTTTGCATCGGGCTGCCTAACGTGCGGGCGTGGGGAAGCGGGAAACGAGCGTTCTTGTCGCGGTCGCGGGGATCGTCGTTCTGAGCGCGTGCAGTGGCGCGAACACCACCGCGAGTCCGCCGACGAGGGAGACGGCGCCCACCTCGACCTCGGCGCTACGAGCCGCCAGCACCGCGACGACCGGGCGCCCGCGCGCGACGACGACCACGACAGCCACGACGACCACGCCGCCGGAGTTCAGCTTCGATGAGTCCGTGCCGCCCCCGAAGCTCGTCAACACCGGCACGGACTACGTCGCGATACTGAAGTCGCTCGTGGAATACGGCAACTGGCTCGGGGCGCACAGGCCGAACCCCACGCTCACTGCCTCGATTGTCGCGAAGGGCACGAAGCTCTACGACCTGTACGTCCAAGACCTCACCCGTCTGCGCGCCAACAGCAAGCGAGGGATCGAGACGCTCGGCGGTCAGAGCCAGTTCACGATTCTCAGCGTGAGGCCGGACGCCTTCTCCGCGAAGGTCGTCGAGGACATCCTGGTTCAAAAGACGGTCGTGGCGAGTGGCCGGGTCACGAGTGAAGTCCACTTCACGGAACCCACGACCTACCTCAGGCTCGCCGTACTCGTCGGCGGTCGTTGGTACCTCGCCGCGTCCGAGATACAACGACCAGTGAATGTCCACCTGTGAGACGACTGCTCACCTTCGTCGTCCTCGGGCTCGCGGCCTGGACGCCGGCTGCGCACGCCGAAGTCGACGGCCACGGCTCAGTGGGCCACGGCGGCAACGTCTCGGTGGGAATCGTCGT
>JALYLU010000385.1:3241-5239 GCA_030774075.1 Actinomycetota bacterium
CGATCGGGCGACGACGCGGCGAGGCCAATCGTGCAATACGTCGTGTCGTGGTCCGTCGACCCCACTCCGGCGCAGACGGGCAGCCTCGACGGGCTGTGCGCGGTTCCCGGCGGCACTGCGCAGCAACCGATCTTCGGGTTCCTCTACCACCTCGTCGGAACCGACCCGACCGGCGCGATCGTCGACGACCGCTTCGAGTGCATCGCGTTCACGAACGGCGACACCGCGCGGCGACCGCTCCCGCCGCCCGTGCCCGCGGTACCCACGTTCGGCGAAGCGTGGAACCGTGCCCAGTTGCCGGCGCCGGCCATCACGCTCGATCCCGCGACCCGCGGCATCACAGGCCTCGACACCCGCATCTCGACCGACGGTCCCACGACCGTGACCATCGCCGCGACGATCCGCGGCTACACGATCACCGGTACGGCAACTCTGGACCACTACGAGATCAGCGTCGACGGCCAACCGCCGGCGAACGCGGGAACCGGCCACTACACGTTCGAGACCAAGGGCAACCACACGATCGCCGTCAGCGCGATCTGGCGCGGCACCGCAATACTCACCGGGCCGGGACTGCCCGGCGGCCTGCCCGCGGTCGACCTCGGCCGCGCGGCGATCACCTCGACCCTCACGTACCCCGTCAACGAGATCCGCTCCGTCCTCCAGCCCTGACCTCGACCGGTTCTGACCCCCGAAGGCCCGGTCCGCAGATACGGTCTGGCTCATGTCGTTGAGCGACGCGCGGCTCTTTCACGTGAACGTGAACTGCTCGGATCTCGGGCGTTCCCGGCGCTTCTACACGGAAGGACTCGGTCTCCAGGTCGGCGCGCGAACCGCGCCCGGCGAGACACAGCCCGGAGCGGCGTTCGGGCTCGACCACGCGCGGTGGGACGCGTCGATCCTGCTCGGGCCGCGCGGCTACGACGGTGGTGCGATCGATCTGCTCGAATGGCACGAACCCGCTCCCGCGGGCGCGCCGCCGGCGCGATTGGTCGAGACGGGGTTCCAGCGTCTCGGCGTGCGGGTACCCGATCTCGACGCCACGATCGCGCGGGTCGAAGCCCTCGGCGGCGGCGTTTGGAGTGAACCTTTCGGCCACGCGCTGGTGGACGGCGGTGAGATCCGCCTGGTGTTGGTCGGCGACCCGGACGGCACCGCGATCGAGCTGATCGAAGGCGGAGAGTCGACGGTTTCGTTCGCGGCCATCACCTGCGCCGATCTCGACCGCTCTTGCGCCTTCTATCAAGCACTCGGGTTCTGCGAGGTCGCGCGGTACCCGAGCGAGAATCCCGACGGTTCGCACCTGCGCGTCGCAGGCCCGGTCGCGATGCACGAAGTCGTGCTGACCGCGCCGGGCGGCGGCGAGGTGCTGGTCATGCTCGTCGGATTCCGAACGCCGCGATGCGTTGCCGGAGCGCCGCGCGCGGCGAACACACTCGGCATGTGGCGCGCCGCATTCCTGGTCGCCGACCTCGACGCGGCCGTGGCCGAGCTCGCGCGTCACCGGGTCGACACCATCTCCGCGCCGGTGACGATGTCGATGGGACCGAACCTGCCGAGGCTGCGCTTCGTTTGCTTTCGCGGGCCCGACGACGAGGTCCTCGAGCTGATCGAGCAACCCAGCTCCTGATCGAAGCATCGCTCGATCCCTACGCGCGAAACGCGACGGTCACCCAACTCGACGCCGCGAACACCTAATGTCGCGGCGCGCCGAGTGGAAAGAACGAGGCATGAACGAGCTGGACGTGGACGAAGCCGTGGACGAGTTGGATCTGACGGAAGTCGAGCGAGAGATCTGTCGGCTTCCCGACGTGTCGATCGTTCGGATCGTCACCGAACCCGATGGCCGCGTCTCCGAGGTGCACGTCGTCGCCCATCAAGGCAAGCACCCCAAGCAGATCGTGCGCGACGTGCAGTCGATCGCGCTCGCGTCGTTCGGACTCGAGCTCGATCGCCGTGTGATATCGGTGGTCCAGCTCGGCGGCAGCGTCCTCGATG
>JALYLU010000386.1 GCA_030774075.1 Actinomycetota bacterium
GAGTGGCGGCGGGAGAGATCAGCGGTGCGCTCGCTCTTGGCCGCGGCGACGAGCGGGCGCAGTCCGGCCCACGTGCCGAGGATGTCGGCTTCGCTGATCCTCGTGGTCGACGCGCCGTTGATCGCGCGCAGGAGGTACGCGACATCGTCGGCCGTGATCTGGGGGTCGTCGATCGGTCCGTCGTAATCGGTGTCGGTCGTGCCGATGTAGGTGAACCGGTGCGGTCCGCCGTCGCCCCCCCACGGCACCACGAACACCGACCGGCGGTCTTTCGGGACCGGGATGACGACCGCGATCTCGTTCTGGACCAGGGACCACGGCACCGTGATGTGGATGCCCTTCGCGGGGCGGATGGTGGTGGTGTGTGCGACGTCGTCGAGCGCGCGTATCTCATCGGTCCACACACCGGTCGCGTTGACGATCGTGCGGGCCCGGACCTCGATCTCGGCGCCGTCGACCCTCACGCGCGCGCCGCTGACGTTGCCGGCGGAATCCTTCGCGAGACCGACGAGGGTCGCGTAGTTGACGACTGCGGCACCCAGCGTGGCCGCGGTCTTCGCCACCGTGAGCGTGAGCCGCGCGTCGTCGGCCTGGGCGTCGTAGTAGATGTACGAAGCGGCGATGTTGTCGGCCGGGAGCGTCGGCATGTAGCGCAGCGCCTCTTCCTTGCTGACTCGTTTGTGCAGCCTGCCGATCCGGAGTCCGCCGGTCAGGTCGTACGCCCACATCGTCGCTCCGAGGAGTCGCGCGATCCGGCGGGGGAGCAGGCCGTCCTTGGTGAACACCGGGAGCAGGAACGGGAGCACGCGCACGAGATGCGGCGCGGTCTCGCGCAGGATCTGCCGTTCGGCGAGTGCTTCGTAGACGAGTCCGATCTCCTTTTGCTGCAGGTACCGGATCCCGCCGTGTATGAGCTTCGACGACTTGGACGACGTACCCGACGCGAGATCGCCTTTGTCGACGAGCGCCGTACGCAGACCGCGGGACGCGGCGTCGAGCGCGACGCCGGCACCGGTGATCCCGCCGCCGACGACGAGTACGTCGAACGCGTCGTCGCCAAGACGCCGAATGCTCTCCGCCCGGTCGAATGTCACCCGGTCAGGGTAGTTCGCCACTCATATCACCCGGCAGGTCAGATCACTTGGCCGACCGAGTCGTCGTCGCGCACGACGGGTAGTCCTTGCGCGGCCCAGGCCTTCATGCCACCGGCCATGTTGGCCGCGTCGAAGCCCCACTGGACGAGCTGTGCCGTCGCCTTGGCCGATCGGTTGCCCGAACGGCACACGCACACGATGCGACGGTTGATCGGGATCTGGAACCGAGCCGACTCGAGCTCTCCCAGCGGCACCCACTGCGCGCCGGGCGCGTGCCCCGCCTCCCATTCGTCCGCCTCTCGTACGTCGAGGAGCACCGTGTGCCCGCGGCCCGCGCTTGCATCCGTGACGTCGACCTCCGGAATGCGCTGTCCCTGCCACATGCTCACGAGATTGCCTCCTCGGCGATGTTGCGCAACAGCTTGTAGTCGGGCTTGCCCGCGGGCGAACGCTGCAGCGAGTCGACGCGCACGAAATGTTTCGGCACCTTGTATCCGGCGAGCGTCGCGCGGCAGTGGGCGGCCAGATCCGATTCGTCGATGGTGCTCGTGTTCGCCGGTTGCACGAGCGCGACGACCATCTCGCCCCAGCGACTGTCGGGCACGCCGACGACGACACAGTCGAAAACGTCCGGATGCGCTCGCAGCGCGAGCTCGACCTCCTCGGGATACACCTTCTCTCCGCCGGTGTTGATGCACGCCGAGCCGCGGCCCAGGAGCCGGATCGTCCCGTCGGGGTCGACGGTCGCGTAGTCGCCCGGTATCGAGTACCGGCGGCCTTCGACGGTGCGGAACGTCGCCGCGGTTTTCTCCGCATCTTTGTAGTAGCCGAGCGGGATCGGGCCGCCGACGCCGAGCATGCCGACGCGTTCGTCGCCGGGCCGCACCACGTCGCCGTCGTCGGTGACGACCACGAGGCGGTCGCCGGCCTTGAACCGAGCGGGCGCGATGTCGTCGGAGGCGCGCGTCTCGGTACGGGTCATGATTCCCTCGGAAGCCCCGAGCGAGTCGATGAGCGTGACCGTCGGCAACTGTGCGAGCAGGCCGCGCTTGGTCTCGGGACTCCACGTGACGCCCGACGACGTGATCGCCCGCAACCGGGAAAGGTCCCATCGAGAGGGTTCGGCAACGAGTGCGGCGAGCAGGGGCCGCGCGAACGCGTCGCCCACGATCGTGCAGACCTGCACCTGCTCACGTTCTATCGCCGTCCACACCGCTTCCGGGTCGAGACGAGGCGTATCGAGCAACACCACGGTCCCGCCGCCCGACAACGTCGACAGCGCGATGAACAGTCCGGTGCCGTGCATGAGCGGACACGCGGGCAGCAACGTCGCGGCCCGCTTGCCCGCGTTGATCGAGGTCGCGACGTCGGGCGGCTCGGTACCCGGGCGCGCCATCTGCCACAGCGACACGTAGAGGTCGTCGCTCCGCCACATCACTGCCTTCGGGTAGCCGGTGGTGCCGCCGGTGTAGAGGAACATCAGGTCGTCGCCCGAGGGCTCTCGCGTGGTCGCCGGCGGGCGCGAGTCGACCGCTGCCAATGCGTCCTCGTAGTCGCGAGCGCCGTCGAGCAGGACGTCGTTCGGAGGAGTGCCGCCGCCGTCGGCATTGTGCGCGACCTGGAGGAGCACGCGGGGGCGCCGGTCGGGCGGGAGCTCGTCGAGGGCGTCGCCGACGGTCGGTGCGAACTCGCCGTGGTAGACGAGCGCGACCGAATCCGAGTTGTCGAGGAGGAACGCGAGCTCCGAGCCGACGTAGCGATAGTTGACGTTCACCGGAACGCAGCCGAGCTTTTGAGCGCCGAAGAACGCCTCCATGTACTCGGGCGCGTTGACGCACATGATCGCGACCTTGTCGTCGGCTTCGAGACCCGCGGCGCGCAGCACGTGGGCAAGTCGCTCGGCCCGGTCGTCGAACTGCGCGAACGTCAGACGGCGGTCGCGACAGACGAGGGCAACGCGGTCGGGCGCGAGCGCGGCGACGGTCTGCCAGGCGCGCGCGAACGAGTGGTCGGACACGTTGCGCAGGCTAGGTGCCGCGCGGTGATTCCGCCGTCTCCGGCTCGGTGCTCGGATTCAGCTCATCAGCGGTCGCGCCATCGGCCTCCGGCGACGGGCCGGCAGCCGGTCAGTGGCGCGATCCAAACGTAGGTCGCGGCCTCGACGCCCGTTTCGGTACGCACGGAGATGCGCTCGTACTCGGGGCCTTCGTAGCGGTCGAGAGTATCGAGGGCGACCGACGCCGCCGCTGGGTCGAGGGTGACGACAGTCCCGTGCACGAGGCTCCGACCCTCGTCTAGGAAGACCGCGGCGGGGTAGCCGCGCCCGGTGTCGTACAGCCAACCGGCGACGGCATCGGCGAGCGGTTCGCCGACGACCCAGGGCTCGAGCACCGGCCAGGCCTCGTCGCCCGGCGCGAGCGTGCCGTAGACGAAGAGTCGGACTGTCAATTCTCGGCCGCGTGCTCCGTCGTCTCCGCGGGCCGAGCGCGCCGCTTCCGGTGCCAGCGCAATCCGCCTTCGAGCGCGGCGAGGATCGTGTCGTTGTCCCTCGAGAGCCGGCGGTGCACCGTCTTTTCGAGGAGCACGCGCATGATCGGGTTGAACGCCTCGTACTCCTCGATGAACGTGACGCGCGTTCGTCCGTCGCCGAGATCGGTCAGCCGGGTCCAACCGGTCGCCCGAGACCACAACGGCTTGCCGACCGCGTCGTATCGCCACGACTCGAACGGCTTCACGTCAGTCAGCCATTCCCATGACTGCCCGACGCCGTGCGACATGAGCCACTTCGGCACCGGGAAGTAGCAGTGACGGACGAGACCGTTGCCGGCGTCGTCGCCGGGGTGAAGAATCTCGATGCGCGTCGTGACGTCCTTCGGTTGCGGACGGTCGGGAGCGCGATACCAGAACACCTCCCACACCTCTTCGGGAGGCGCGTTCAGCTCGATCGAGTATTCATGCCGTTGCACCATCACGATCCTTCTACGTGGTTCGTCTGCGGAGCGCAAATAGTGGCCGGTCGGAATCCGCAAGGGTCCGAACGGCGCACCGGGCATGCCACCGGGCCCTCGGGGGTAGCGTCGGTGAATGGCCGAAGCGCTGCCCCCGATCGACGCGGCCGATTCGATTCTCGATCTCGTAGGCCGTACGCCGCTGACGCGGCTACCGCGCGTGAGCGGTGCCGAAGGCGTCCGGTGCACGCTCGTCGCCAAGATCGAGACGACGAATCCGGGCGGCAGTGTCAAGGATCGCGTCGCGGTCGCGATGATCGACGCCGCGGAGCGCGACGGATTGCTGAAGCCGGGCGGGACGATCGTCGAGCCGACCTCGGGCAACACGGGCTCGGGCCTGGCGATCGTCGCCGCCCAACGCGGCTACCGCTGCATTTTCGTGATGAGCGACAAGATGAGCGACGAGAAGGTCGCGCTGCTGCGTGCCTACGGGGCAGAAGTCGTCGTGTGTCCGACGGCGGTGCCTCCCGAGGACCCGCGCTCGTATTACTCGACGGCCGAGCGACTGGTGCGCGAGACGCCGGGTGCGTTTCGGCCCGACCAGTACTCGAACGCCGCCAACCCGCTCGCGCACGAGCACACCACCGGCCCGGAGATCTGGGAACAGACGCGCGGCCGCGTCACGCATTTCGTCGCGGGTATCGGCACGGGCGGGACGATCACCGGCGTCGGGCGGTTCCTGAAGGCACGCAGTTCGACCGTGCAAATTGTCGGCGCCGATCCGTCGGGCTCCGTGTATTCCGGCGGCACCGGTCGCCCGTATCTGACCGAGGGAGTCGGCGAGGACTTCTGGCCGACCACGTTCGACCGGGCAATCGTCGACCGGGTCATCGAGGTGAGCGACGCCGACGCGTTCCTCACCGCGCGGCGGGTCACGCGCGACGAGGGGTTGCTGATCGGCGGATCGGGAGGCACTGCCGTGCACGCGGCACTGACCGTCGCACGCGACTGCGACCCCGACGACGTCGTGGTGGTGCTGATCCCCGATTCCGGACGCGGCTATCTCTCGAAGATCTACTCCGACGAGTGGATGTTTCACATGGGCTTCCTGCGGGTCGACGGCCCTGTCGCGGGCGACGTGCTCGCCGCGAAGGGCCACGCGATGCCCGAGCTCGTGCTCATCACGCCCGA